>JBAYCO010000067.1:0-11783 GCA_041668685.1 Victivallaceae bacterium
GAATATCAGCGATAATCTGTCGCCATACCGCCGATTCCGATCCGCCGCCGGAGACATGAAGTTTGCAAACCGGATTTCCACGGGTATGCAGTTGTTCCATTGCTTCTCTGAAATAGAAAATTATTCCCTCCAGTGCGGCTTTCAAAATGTCAGCACGGGAATGAGACAATGACAGGCCGGCAATAACACCGGAGCCGCCAGGAGCGTAATCCAAAGGGCCGGTTTCTGCGAAATAAGGAAGTATTACCGGAATTTTCCCCGACCGGCTTATTTCTGCCAGCATGCGCGAATAAACGTCGTCGCCTTCTATGTCCCGAAACATTTCATCTCGCAGCCATTTGAGTAACGCGCCGCCGGAACCGTGATAGATGAAACTTACATATTGCGCCGGGATTGCGTGCGGTTCAATATTCAGCCGTAAGTCAGCTAACGGCGAATCAGGAGCGGTTTTTTCGTTAGTTATGACCATGCAGGCCTAAGTTCCCAAACCAAGCATTGCCGTACCCGGCTCGGATAATCCGGAACCAATAGCGGCGGCACACTGATCGTGTGAACCGCTCACGACTTGTACAGCCGATGACAGGCCAAGTTTCCGGCTCATACCAGGAGATATCTGTCCGAGCGGACATCCTGACGCCAGTAACGGCGGGAGCTTTTTCAGGTCAAAATCCACTGCCGCGGCAATACTCTGTGACCAACGGCAGTCCTTGTGGTCGAATAACAGGGTTCTGCTTGCCAGAGAATAGTTGGTCTGTATTTTACCGGTCAGCATATAAGTCGCAAAATCGGCCCACGGTAAAAATTTAAACGTCCGGTGATAAAGTTCCGGTTCTTCATTTTTAATCCGGCAGAGACTGGGCAAGGCATAACCGGGGCCGAACGGCTGTCCGGTAAGGCGGTAAATTTCATCTGCCGGAATTACTTTCGTCAGACGCTCAAGATACTTCATTCCCCGGTTATCGGCGCCGAGAACTGAGCGACCGCAGATGTTTCCCCGATGGTCGACCGGCACCATAGCCTCACCCATCGAAGTCACCGACAGCGCCGTAATATGAGCGCTGTCGGTTTGGGTGGCGCAGGTAGTTATCACCCGGCAAATTTTGTTCCATACTTCTTGAGAGTTCAATTCCGCTTGACCTGGCATATCGCGAATAATATCATATTCGCAGTAAGCGGACGTTAACGCATTTCCGCTATTGTCGAATACCACGGCTTTACAGCCGGTAGTTCCGATATCTATGCCCATCAGATTCATTTCATTATTTCCCGGCAAAATTCTGATAATTCAAGGTTTCCATAATCTCCAGCATCAGATTCGATGCCTTATCGATTGAATCCATCAGATAACGGTTCGACTCCACCGCTTCGAAATCGTTGCCGAACAATGCTTCCGCGCGTTTGAATAAATTACTGGCGGCATATCGGCCGGCTTCACGAGCGATTTTAGTCCACATGTTCACCCTGACCACCCCGTCACCAGCCAAACTCGACATCTGTTCCCGGTTTAACGAAGAGGTTCCATGCAATACCAGCATCTTACGGCCGAGGATTCCGGTCAGCTCCCGGGCACGGTTTTGCAAATATTGGACTTTGCCGCTGTTTGCCGCTTGTTGTTCAGTTCCGAGATCGGCAACCAGAAAATCGACGCCGGTCGATTTGACATAGGCGGCGGCCTTTTCCGGGTAAGCATCCATACCGACGGTATCGGCTTTGACATGTTTGTCGGCCACCGTCAATTCTTCCATGATGCCCTCTATCAGGATATCGCTTCCGTATTCCTTAACATAATCGCGGGTCATGGCGATATTGGCTGCAGTAGGATAACGCTGAGCATCGAACATAACTGAGGCTAAATATTTGGCGCCTTCGGTAAGCGCCCACCCGTCACGTTCGGGATCGGCGTGATCGAGATGCGGCAATACGCTAATATGCCGGTATGGGGAATCATGACTGTTACTCAATAAATAGAGATGCTCCATGATGCTTTGAAAACCTAATTTGGCGTTTCCGCAGCGGGTTATGCGCTGTGCCTGTGGCATATAGGGGTAGTTGAAAGTAATCGCAACAGCCAGGGGAACAGTTTCAAGCTGATACTTGTCACAGAATTTTTTTGCCGCCAGCAGGATTGCTTCGGTATTCCAATGACTGGCGGTACAAAAAATCGCCATGGAACTCTGATGTTCGATAACCTTGCCGACTGTTTCAAGAGCTTCTTTGCGGGTCGTGATAATGGACATGATTGTCAACCTCGTCCTTCGCGCAGCTTGCGTCTGATCTCGTCCAGATCGGGGGTAGCGGGATCGAATTCCAGATAATCGATGTGCCGTGCGGCCTCATAAAGCGCGGGCGCAAACCGGCCATAAGCCCCGGCTACATGATGGATATAGGGACCGTAAATGAGTTTTTCTTCCCATAACGGCCAGTCATCGACTTCCAGGTAAAGATACGTCCCTTGATTGAACGGGCCGGGAACAGTCTCTCCCTCGCCGCAGAAAAGCGAGTATCTGCCGTTAACTCCGTCAAAACGGCTGATCGTTACCGCGCCGTCCCCGAGTTTCCAGTTGCATACGCCTTCGGCATGGCTCGGCAATACGAAATGCTTATTGATCCTGCATTTACCGTCGGCCAGCGATGCCGGGAACGGGCCGCAGTGCCAGAGCAGTTCGGCATTGTCATTTTCCGGATGACGGATGGTCAGGTCGGCAAAAAAGGTCGGTTGCTCGAAGTGGGCACAGGCTTGCAGCAACAGGGAAGTCAGTGCCCCGTTAATATCTGTTTCGCAGACTACCGGCAGTCCGGTTTCGGTGAGTTCGGCATGGACAAAACAGGAACAGATGTTTAACTCTTCCTGCAACGCGTCCCAGCATTGAAACGCCACAGCCCCCAAATTTTCCGCGTCGCTCCACTTTTTGATCGCCAGCTTAAGTGCGGCAAGTTTCAAAGGCAATTCTTTGCTCATACCGGAAAAGTCAACGGTTTTACTCATGGTAGAAGCCGTATCCTTGAGCTGTCCGGACGGCGATGCCAGTGACGATTTTACTTCGGCAATGATTTTGCCCAGATCCGTCGGAACGATCTGGACTCCGAATTTTTCCATTAGTTCCCCCTCGTTAACCACGACTGAATAGAAATCGCGCGGCCGGGTGGAAACCTGTCCGATGCGCGCCCCTTTGAAGTGTTTAACGGCATTGGCGGCGCGCAGGAAATTCAGGAAACCGTTAGCAAAAACCCCGGTGTCGAGCCGGGAATTTATAATGTAAGAAAATTTCACCCCAAAGCGTTGCATTACTTTCGAAGTGGCGAATAACCCGCACTGGGAATCGCGTAAGCGTTCGCCGTTAGAAGCCGGCGCTTCATCCCGGGGTCCCCAGAGCAATACCGGCTTCCCGATTTTCTTTGCCGCTAAAGTAACCGCGTCTTCCGTCCCATAGTTGCAGTGGGGACAAAATACCGCATCGACTTCTTTTTCGATAAAATGTTTGGCAACCCGTCGGCTTCCCTCAATATCCAGCAGTAAGCCTTCCTCGTTCAGCCACTCCTGATCAATAATTTTCAATTGAGGAGCCAGCTCTTTAATTTTCTTCAGAGTCAGTTCCTTATATCTGATCGAATCTTCCCGGGAAAAGAATTTGCGTCTGGTCGGCATAAAACCTAAACATAATGACTTGTTCATAAACAGCTCCGTATTTATTTTTTTGTTGGCACGTGTAAACAAAGTTATTATACTCCCTTATTTGCCACGAGTCAACAGAAAAAACGCAAAAACTTTGAAATTGGGGGGTAAAAAGTGATTTTTTTAAGGAAATATATAAAATCAGAAGATAAAGCGTTTGAATTTCAGGCGGATTCACGGCGAATTATTTTGGGAGCAAATACATAACTTTTCTTTTCAGGCTTTTTACCAGCCAGACAAGCATCTATAATTTCAATACAGGTTTTAGCAAATAAATCCTTGCGCTGGCGCACGGTAGTTAAAGAAGGGCTCACGAAGGCACTGAAACGCAAATTATCATGTCCCGTTACCAGAACATCTTTTCCGGGAATTACGCCGGCGTTATTTAACGCCCGCATTGCGCCGAGCGCCACCGCATCAGTTACACAGATCAAGGAGTCCGGTACTTCCTGATTAGAGATTATCCAGCAGGCGTTTTCGTAACCGAACTGCTCATTATCCTGTTTTTCGGCGCTGTGCGAACAGTCAAGCACACGGGGCGGCAAATTCGCCGTTCGCATCGCTTCGCAGTATCCCTGTTCGCGTTCGCAGGCGGTTATATTGGTTTCATGGTAGAAACTCCCTAAATATGCCGGACGACGCCCGGCTTTAATTAATGCCGAGGTCATCTCAAATAGTCCCTGGCGATTGTCATTCAGGACATGATAACGGTCTCTTCGCCATGGACGGTCAAAATATACGATCGGGATGTTTTTGCCGGCCAGTTCATGAATGCGCTCATTCAGATTGACGACAACCGGCGCAACGATCATTGCACAGACTTTTAATGAGAGAAAGTTTTTAATAACTTCCGTTTCGGTGGCGCTGTCATTATAAGAAGACCGGTAAATCAAATGATAGTTGCGTTCTTTGGCGGCGTAATCAAGCAATTCGATAAATTCACTATAAAAATCATCCGTAATATAGGGCATTACCACACCAATCAGATTGGTTTGTCCCTTGACCAGTCCCACAGCGTTACAATTGGGGATATAACCATATTTTTCACAAATTTCAAGAATTTTACGGCGGGTTTCAGGCAGAACTTTAGGGTTGCCGCTCAGAGCTCTGGATACGGTATAACGTGAAAGACCAGCCTTCTGGGCAATAAAACTCATAGTTACCATACCCATTAATCTTTCTCCTGTTGGCTATGTTTTTATTCTATATTTATTTTATAAATACCGTAAAGTGCGAAATCCAAAATTTCAAGTGATACAGCAACGGAATGTAGAACTAAACTGATTTCGCAACGATATTCAAAAAGGCGTTTTACACAAAATAATTGATTAAATTCCATAAAAAAACAAGGCTGCTACTTGACATACACAAAAAAAAGAATTATAATATATGTTGACACGTGGAAACAATTTGGCGTTTGTGTTAAATACAATGGCTTTATGACAAGTAATTACTGCTTGTCCCCGGTATTATTTAAAAACTTAAAAAATGGAATCAGAAAATTCTTTTTAAGGCAAATTATTATTAACCAGCAAACAGAGTCAGAAATCTTGTAATTGACTCAAAGGAGGCCAGTATGTTTACGCTATATAAAATGGGAGATCAAAAAAGTCACAATGGTTTGGCTGCTAACAAGTTCACACTCATAGAGCTCCTCGTTGTGATCGCGATCATAGCAATCCTTGCCGCTATGTTACTTCCAGCCTTAAGTTCGGCACGTGAGAAAGCGAAGGAGATTTCGTGCCTTTCTAACCAGAAACAGCTCCAGTCTATGTATAATTTCTATAGTGACGACAATGACGGCTGGATACGTCCTGGCTGCCTTAGCGGTGGCGCGGCGGCAGACAATTGGGCCACCCGCATCGCTACTGAATACATGGGTAAGACAAGCGCCAGCCAGATCGGCAAGGATGGTATAAACAAGTACAAATTGTTTGTTTGTCCGAGTGAAGCATGGCCGGTTGGCCCATCCGTGGCTTCGTCATATGTATATGGGCACTACGGCGTAAACACCCTGCTGACGGGAGATATAATTGGTTTCGCTGATACGACAGCGTATCCGAGTCACGGCTGCAAGAAACTTTCAACAATAGACAAACCAAGCATTGCTATACTTTTGACGGATGGCGCCGCCGCGGGAAGTTACAGATGTTCTTTCGCGAAGCCTCAATCTATTGGCTTTGCGCTTCGTCACCGTGGAGCCGGGAATTCTCGCTGGGATGGAATTTACGAGAGCAAATTCTATCCGTACGGACACAGCTTGAATGCCGCTTATCTCGACGGGCACGGCGGCAGTATCATGCGTCAAGAGTTCTTAGCTTCAAATGGTGTAGCATTGAGTACGAAGTTGTTCCTGGAAGGCTTCAAATCAGTATTTACAGAAGGTATATATACACCCTGACAGAAGTAAAAAAAACAAATTTTTAGAATAGTCAGATTTGTATGGTAATATTATAACCAACAGAATTTACGGCATGTGATTTAAAACAGAAACTGGTATATGGTTAGCAGTTATTTCAACTGTTTTTATAGGAAAAAATAAAAAGGAAATACCTTGGAATGAAGAAAATTATTTTTGCAGTTGTCGCAATGTCTGTTCTACTGTCATTGTCGGCGTTCGATGACTGTGCCGGATTGACCGCACAAGCAGTCAAACTCGAAAAGCAGGGGAGCTATCGCAAGGCGCTTACGCTGTATGAAAAAGCGGCAAAGAAAGCACGCGGCAGCAATAATATTTGCGATACTTCCACTGGTGAAGGGCGTTGTCATACCGCATTAAAGGAATATGCAGCAGCAGAAAAATGTTTCAGGCGGCTGCTTGATATGAACGACATGGCACGTCCTGAGCATTATTTCAAAATATATCTCGGACTTGCTAAATTGTACGAGGCAAAAGGTGATACGAAGAAATTATCGAAATACCTCGACAAAACTGTCGAATACGCCGGTTCAGAGCGTAGGGTGTTGCTGGAAAAAGCTCACGAGTGTTATGCTGACAAAAACTATGCCCTGACTGAACAGCTTATGCTGAAAGCAGTCAGGATTCCCGGCCGGTTGAATTCCACTGAAATGGTTAACTCTTGGAAAATGCTTGCGCGAGCGGCCTTTTACGGCGGGAAAAAAGAGCAGGCCTACAAATACCTTGACGAATACGAATCACTGGAGAATGCCGCCGGTTATGTTCATGATGAGGCTGAACGGGTTCGCTGCAGTTTCCTGCTGGAAGAAAAAAAATACCAGCAATGCGTGGACACTAGCCTCAAATTGGCTGCCTCAACCATGATTCCGATGTTTAAGGCCGAGGCATACAATCGTGCCGCCATGGTGCTTTTTAAATTTCTGAATGATCCGGCCAAAGCGAAAGAATACATTGACAAGGCGGAATCGCTCAAAGCGCCGTGGGGATATGATGCCGGACTTAAGAAGAATATTGAAAGAGCGTTGCTGAAAAATCAGGCAAAAACTAACATGGATGCAATCAGGAAGGCCATGGACGCCAAAGATTACGCGAAGGCGGAAAAAATGCTGCTGGAAAAAGTTGCCGGGCCGGGAAAAGCCCAAAATAAGATGGATATGTGGATTATGCTTGCAAAAGCAGCTTTTTATGGTGGTAAAAAAGAACAGGCTTATAAATATATCGCGAAATTCAAAACACTGAAAGATACCAATGCATACATGCGGGACACGGCTGAGAGGTTCCGTTGCCGCCTCCTTCTTGACGAGAAAAAATATGAAGAGTGCGTAAAGGCCAATCTTAAATTGGCCGCTTCAACCGCGGTTGCTCCATACAAAGCTGAAGCATACAACTATGCCGCAATGGTATTGTTTAAATTCCTGAACGACCCGGCCAAAGCAAAAGAATACATCGATAAGGCGGAAGCGGTTAAAGCGCCGTGGGGGTATGACGCCAGCCTCAAAAAAAACATTGAGAAAGCCCTCGAAAAATAATATTGCTGCTCGTATTTGAAACGGTTTTCGACATGTCGGAGAATTTTTGTTATTAACTGATAAACTACTATTATTTGCAAAAGACATAGGGAGATATTTATATGTTTATGAATTTACAATCGGTTATTGCCGTGGCGGCAGCATTCATTTTATCTGCTGCCGGTTTTGCGGCGGAAGATGAATGGAAAGCGCCAACTCCTGAAATACTTCCTGAGGCTAAAGCCAGTGTACCTACATCTACTCAAGCTAAATGGATTTGGTTTCGCACAAGAGAATACCAAGGCGGAGTATGTTATTACAGGTACAAATTGAAACTCGACGAGCCGGTTGTGAAAGCATGGGCGAACTGCATAATGGAACATTTTGGAAAATTCTACGTAAACGCCAGAGAAATCAAAGGCAAAAAGTTCCCGCAAAGGACGCGTGCTCTGATGCCGTTGCGCTACGATTTTACTTCTGAACTGAAACCGGGGAAAAATCTGTTCTGCATGGAAATCAAAGCTATTCCTTCTCACAGCGGCGACATGATTTTGCGCGGCGAAATAGAGCTTAAATCCGGAAAAAAAGTGCGGATATTCAGTACCCCTGAATTCAAGGTAAGTCCGAAAGCATCTGCCGGCTGGCTGAAGGCGGATTACGACGATTCGACTTGGAAACCGGCTGTTGTCCAAGGCGACGCTTATACTACAAATTGGTGCGTTCGGGGTGATATTCTGGAACATTTTGGCACTCCTGAGGAAAACGCCGAATACAAGGCTATTATGAAAAAAATAAATTCGGCCCCCATACCGAAATCAATTGAGCAGGAGTCGTTTCCGAAGGTTTCGATAAAATACAATGGTGACATGGCCGGGATTGATATCAACGGAAAAATTTATCCGCCGATAATCAGGCTTGGACTCTCGAAACTACCTGATGGAGTATCGGATCGTGATTCAATCATCAAATTCGACAAATCCGGTTGCCGCATATTCGAAGGCACGTACTCTCTTGCGGATTCTCCGATAGGGAAATACGATCCCGCCAGTGTTGACAGCGTTATGCGGACAATACTTCATTTTGCCCCCGACGGTTATATTATTTTCCCAGTTCAATTCGCAAGAATTGAAGAGTGGGCCAAGGCACATCCGGAGGAAATGATCTCCTATTATCGCAAAGCGGTTCCTTCCGAAATGAATTATCGCGGTTTTACTCCCAACCAACCTTCGGCCGCCTCCAAACTCTTTCGCGAAGCCTACATTGCTGAACTAAAAGATCTTTGCCGTCAGATAAAAGCGACGCCGTGGGGGAAGCGTGTTATCGGATTCCGTATAATATATGGTTGGTTCGGAGAATGGATAACGTACGGCTCATATTGCGGTATGCCTGACCACAGTCGTCCTATGACTGAAGCTTTTCGTGCTTTTCTGCGAAAAAAATATAAAACCGACAAAGCTTTGCAGGAGGCATGGCATGATCCGAAAGTTACATTCGATACTGCCGCGGTACCTGGCTACAAAGAACGCTGGGGTAACAAGCATTTTCTCCGCAACCCGGATTCTACCGATCGACAGACGTGGGATTATTACATCAACAGTCAGGAGGTCATGAGCGATCTGCTGATCGCACTGGCCAAAGCGCTTAAAGAAGAACTGCCTGACGTTATAGTCGGCGCATGGGACTGCTATGATCTCTGTCGTTATTCACCGGAAGGACAGCATGTCTGGGGAGACAAACTCCTTGCTTCGAAATACATCGATTTCCTTTCGATGCCGTATGGTTACGATGTCGGAGCGCGCCGTGCCGGCGATCCCGGACTGCATGAACAACTATTGTCGCGTTTTAAACGTACCGGAAAACTGGCGTTCCTTGAAGCTGATATCCGGGCTCCACATGAACTTAAACGCGGCAGCACTCCACATCTTACCATGAAAAATGAGGAGGAATATGATGCGGTTATCAAACGTGATTTCGCCAACATGTTCTTTTTCAACGGGCAGGGTATCCAGTTCAACCAGTTCTCCGTCAAGAAGGATGACCGGGACAGCTTTAACTATGTTGAAGTATACAAAGCTATGCATCGTAGTATCAAATTATGGAAAGAGGTGTTCAAAAATCCGCCTAAGTTGTGGGGATGCGATACTGCAGTGGTTTACGACTCAAAACAGTCGCTTTATCATGGCTATCCAGAAATGAGCGCGAATCAGGAACTGCTCATGGCACTCGGCACAAAATCTGTTGAAAGCCTGATGTTGTCAGGGCATGTTTTCGATTTCATCACAATAGAGGATTTCCTGCTGTCGAAGCATAAATACAAAACAGTTGTTTTCCTAAATCAGTTCTATCTCTCGGATGAGCGGCGCAAGCAACTCGCAGAAAAAACGCATGAGAAAGGCGTTACCGCAGTGTGGTTATACGCACCGGGGCTTGTAACTGATAAGGGATTCAGCGATGCCGCCATGGAGGAACTGACCGGGATAAAGCTTAAGGCCGCGCGTGGACAGAAGCTCCCTCTCATAATGACGCTTGAAGATGGACGTATGGCTGGTTTGAAGAACCGTACCGAATTCCAGCGCGTTTCATGCACAGACGCTTCCGCAATTGTCTGGGGATGTTATAACGATAACAAGGCGCCCGCGTTCGTAAAAAAAGTTCTTCCATCCGGCGCGAAAGCCATATTTTCGGGTGTCCCGATCAATAATCCGGTATTGTGGGGAAGCATTCTTGATGATGCCGGTGACCACAGCTATACTGAGCCAGGAATCCTGATTCGCGCCAATGACAAGTATTTGATGATCCATGTCGGGGAGGCCGGTGGATATTACATCTTCCTCCCTGCAAAGTGCCGGGAGGCGAAAGACCTCTTTACCGGCGAAGTCGTTGCTCATGACGCGTCGAGATTTACGGTGAAAAGCAAAGGTCCGAAAACTTGGTTCCTTAAAATCACGAAATAAGTTCGGCCGAGAGGTAAATTCTTCGATGAGATGAAAAATGCGTTGGTTCTATTTGATATTAGTCATTACTGTAATTACTAAGGAAGATTTTCATAATGTGGCATGATAAAGGAATTATCGCGACAGGTGGCGGCAGGTCGTTCGAAAACGTTGCAGTCAAGGACCCGTCAGTGTTTCGGTATAACGATAAATATTGGCTCTTTTATACGGCACGAGGCGCATCAAGCTACACGACAGTGGTACGCTCGGCAGCAAGCCTGAAAGGGCTTGGAACTGCATCGCCAGTCGATTTAGAAACAGTATGGCATGGTTCCGGCGAACAGGCGCTGGTTGCTCCACAGGTATTTTTCAATGAGTTCGATGGCTTTTGGTATCTTGTTGGTCAGCGTCGAGTCGTCAACAGAAAAATCAGCAGTCTACCGGTTTTTTCACGTACTCGGCGCCTCAATGACATTGCTTCCTGGAGCAAGCCTGAATCAATGTGTGATGAGGTAACCTTCGGTGACAATCATCCGTACACGGCTATTGATTTTTGGGTAATCTACGATTTTCTCTCCAAGTGCTTCCGCTTGTTTTATGCTGACCAATGCGGCGGAATACGCATGTTTAGCGCTTCGGTTACGGACTTCCCCTATGGTTGGAGTGACGGTCGACGGGTAATTCAGGAACAATATGGAGCAGAAAGTTGGGAACTGCACGAAGCCGGTCATGTCTATTACTTGGCCGACCGGCAGTGCTGGTTTATGCTCGTTGAGGGTATACGAAGCCGCAGTTCCTGGGCTGATTATCTCAACCGTTTTATGCTTGCCTACCGTACTGACCGGCTTGACGGCGAATGGACCCGCATTAACGGGAGAAACAGTCCGTTTTGGCTGGAGCGCGAAGACATCTTCAGTAATGACGGCTACAGCCTGCATCAGGTCAGCCACCCTGAATTTGTTCGCGACGACCCCAGCCAGACGATGACCATCGACTGTTTTGCCGAGCTGCTGATTCAGGAAACCTGCAAACCGTTTGAAAAACGGATTCAATATTGTGATTTGGAATGGCGTCTACGCCTGCTTGCTCCCGATAAACATGGCTTCCTGTAGTCATTGATCCGACCAAATATTTCAATCCATGGTATTCATAACCGCATATTTATGATTCGAACCACGTAGAGCAGAAATTCTTTGGTGAGGGAGAAGCAAGTATATAGAACTTGATTATAAAGAAAAATTAATAAAAAA
>JBAYCO010000068.1:0-11724 GCA_041668685.1 Victivallaceae bacterium
ACGCCGATTTCACCAATGAAACGCACCTGCCCGCCGCCTTTGGCGTCATAATTAACGACATCGGCGGTGGAATCGCCTTCAGGAGACGCAACCGCACACATGGCCAGCAAATCCTTGGAGGAAACCTTTTGCTTTGACGAGCGATTGTAGTAGGTAAGACGCACACCGGCGCGCGGAATAATGGATATGTTTTCAAAGTTCAGGTTATAGAAAAACATATTCACGGTATCGAAACGCAGCGACTGGTAATCCTTGGGTTCAACCCCGTTGCCCAACACGCGAGGCTCGTCAAACTGACGCCATTTCATACTCTTATATCCAAGAGAAGTCTGGCCTTCCCAATAAATTTTAGAGAAAAGTTCCTGACGCGGAAAATTCAAGCGGAATGTCGGCAGTTCCTCAACCGTGTTAAAGAAACTGTTGGTCTGGACCCTGGTGAATATGGAAGCGGTGAAACGGTCGAACTGATATTCGAAAGCGCCGTAAGTACTGGGTTCGGGATTGTTGTTGTACTGGGCTTTGAAGAAGTCGTACAGGAAATAGTAATCGCTGAGAAGCTGGAACTGGCCGCGGAAATCCAAACGCGGAGTCAAGTGAGTAACATTGTTCAACCTGACATTGTAGCGGGCATGGGGAATCGTCAGGCGGTGCAAATCCGTTTCCTCGGTAGTCAGATACGGATTAATGTCATAAAGACTGTATCCCAGAATCCTGGTTTTTGAAAATTCCGTAACAATTTGAGCATCAGCCCCATATCCAAAACCGCGGGCGGTATAATAGTCCGCCATTACCCTGACTGAAGAATAAGGAGAATCCGAAAGTTTATAACGTTTGGAAAAGAGGAAGAATGCTCCCCAGTAGCTATTATAACCGGCTTGCACTTGGAGCAGGCCGAGACTTTCGTCTTTGGGTTTATAAACATAAGGAAGCCAAAAGACCGGGATGCCGTAAATATTATAGGTGCAATTTTTAGCCCAAATGCTGTGTTCGCCGAGATCCGAATTCGCGCCGGCCACTCCAAACCCTTTGGTAAGCTGCGGATTCAAAGTAGCGGAACTGCATTTTATAGAGTAATGCGCATTGTCATTTTCCAAGTAGGAACAGGTACTGAACTCGGCGTTCTTAACCGTAACTTTGCCGCCCGGCATGCGGACGCCGGACTTCGCCTTAATCGTAAAATCCTTGTAAGTACCCCTGAGGTTATTTATCTTAAAATAACCGGAACTGAGGTTGCCGGTTACTTTATCCGCCCTTAACATTCCGCCCCGGTAAAGAACTTTGACTTTTGCCTTCGGGACGCCATTGGTGTCGATAACATAATCAAGGATATTCACCGAAGCCCGCGGGTAGGCGCTGAGTTCGGCCAGTCTGTCCAGATCAACAGTGGCTTCCTCCTCTTTCAACTGGGAGATACGGATATTGCCGATGGCTTCAAGGTCTTTCGTTTCGAAATTCACCACCGCGCGGTCGGCATACACAACATATTCACCATAAGGAATGTGGACATTCCCCTTGACGATAATATTTTTCCCGACTAAACTCCAATGGTCGGCTTTGACATTGCGGAGTTCATTCAGGCCTGATTTTTTGTCAAAGTCGAAACTTAAATCAAAAGCGCCAAGCCGATACGCCAGAGAAAACAAAATAACGGCATATCCAATTTTTTTAAGCACCCTGCCCAATTACCCTCTCCTGTTGTCTTTCAAGGGACCCCGCGGAAGCCTCCGCATGGCTTCCGCGTTTCCCGTTCTATTTATTATTCCGCATACTTTTTGAACAACTCGTTCTCAGTATCCAGAGTATAAAAACCGTTTTTATCCAATGTTTTTTCGATCCCGTCCATCAGGGCGGAAATATCACTGACCGACGTCAAAGGCATGTCAGGACAGTTCGGGAAGATCACCGTCTTACCCGGAAATTTCGCGTCTATAACCGCCTGCAAGCCTTCTTTAAGGGAATTCATGCCGCCAATCGCCGCAAGAGCAGTCACCGGTTGCAGTTTCCCGGACTCGGCAAGTTCAAGCGTATAACGCAGATGAGCGGTTTTACTGCCGCTGGAACCAATATAACGGGCGCCGCCGGCAGCGATAGCCCTAACATTCAGTTCCCCCTCCTTGCCGGCCGGAATACCGGCGAAGATGTTCATAAGGCCGTCTTTTGCAAGGAACGCGGCGGAAGCATTCAATACCGGCACCACAGGAACCAGCATAACAATATCATCAAAGCCAGCGGGAGCAAATTTCCTAAGCTCTTTTTCAAATTCCTCCCGGCTTATTTTGCCTGGGTTTACAGTCTTGAATTCGATCCCGCGCCTGGCGATCGCGTCGGCAAGCAGCTTGCGGACGTTTTCGATGCGCGCGTCATCCATATCCGAAACCAGAATACGGGACGGGCCGTTTTCAGATTCAACCGCCATCTGGGTATGCATCTGCCCCATAGCCCCGGCACCCCCAGGAAGCCAGCATGAACCGCCTTTTTTCAAAACGCTGCGCACGTTGCGTCCGTAAGCGTCTGACAAGCAGGTTCCGGCAGTTCCCTGATAAAACCAGCCTTCGTAATGAATACTGCCGACGTCAAAGTTCCAGTTTTCGTCAGGATATTCACCGACCAGGCTGATAAGCGCGCCGCGCTTTCCGAGCTTTCCGGCTTTTTCGGCCAGGGCTCTTCCGCAGTCGCAGAGGAAGATATCATCAAACTGAGCTTCCGGCAGTCCGGAAACCGTTTCTATCCGGCAGCCAAGTTCCGCGGACAAAGCTTTCACCGCGGCGGCAGAAAGATTGAAAGCGGATATTTTAAGCGGAGAAGCCGCTTTCAGAAGCTCCCCGGCGCTGTATATCTTATCATTGCCCTTTTCGGCGACAATCAAAACGTCTCCGCCGTTTTTCGGGACAATGCGGTTTTTAATCATATAACTGGCCTGCACGCAAGTCCAAGGTTCCATTAAAGCGGCAACGGCACTGGCCGTATCCGCTTTCAAGGGCAGCAGGTAACACCCTTCATCACCGTTAAGCACCCGCTGATCCAGCAGGCTGTACTGCGCCATACCGCCGTTTATCGCATAACCGTAGGCAAAACCTTTACCTTCGACATAGATGTCAGCCTGGATAATAAAACGTTCGCCGCATTTAAATTTGTCCTGGAGTTTTTTACCGACCTTAACCACCGTCATAACAGCCTCGTGGCCGGGAATAACCGGATCGTTTTCCAGGTTTTCCGATACGACTCGCGGGTGTTCCTCTCCGGCCCGGATCAGTTTCACGTCTGAAAAACAAAGTCCTATCGCATCGATCCTGACCAGCAATTCATCATCTGAAGGTTCGGGGACCGGAACTTTACAGACCTGATCATTTTTGCCAAGCTTATCCATACCGGCTCCGAACAGGGGCCAGGCGGACATTTTGTCCGGAAGACAACTCATTTTTTTAAATTTCCTTTTGGGTTACGTTACTATGCAGTAACTATTAAAAAAATCAAGCGTTAATAGCAGCGTTTAACTCCATTATTTCATCGAAGTCTTCCATGGCTTTTTCCCATTCGGCATTGCATCTGTCCAATTCGGACTGAAGCTCTGCCAGGCGTCGGTTCACCGAGGCGAAATCGACATTCCTGTCCCCTGCCAGCAACTCTACTGTTTCCGCTCTTTCGAATTCAAGTTTTTCTATTTTTTCTTCTATTTTTTTCAAGACCTGTTCCGCTTTCCTCCTGGAAGCGGCCAGTTCCTGCCGCCGGAGCGCGCGTTCCCGGCGGCGTTCACGGCCGCCGCCGTTTTTAACGGACTCGGCGGTAACGATATTTTCTTCTTTTTCGCCCAGGCGCTCCCTGGCGGATTTTTCAAGGTAATAGTCATAATTTCCGAAATACTTCCGGATTCCATGCTCCCTGACGGCAACGATAATATCCGCTGTTCGGCGGACAAATTCAATATCATGGCTGACCAGACAGACAGTCCCTTTATATTGCGCCAAAGCTTCCTGCAACGCCTCACGGGCAGCGATATCCAGATGAGTCGTCGGCTCATCCAGAATCAGCAGATTGGGCGGATTGATGAAAATACGGGCGAAACAAAGTCTTATTTTTTCGCCGCCGCTCAATACGCCGCAGGTTTTATCTACGTTGCCGGCGCTGAAACCGAAACTGCCAAGTACGGACGGCACCGCCGCCAATTGTTCGCTGCTTCGGGCCATTTCCCTGACAACGTTATAAACCGAACGGTCATCCGGCAGAATATCCGCGAATTCCTGCGCCTGGTACCCCGGAATAATGTTGTGTCCAAGCACTATTTTTCCGGCATCCGGCTTTAATCTGCCGGTCAACAGTTTCAGCAAGGTAGTCTTCCCGGCGCCATTATAACCTATAAACGCCATTTTTTCACCGGAATTGACCTGCAAGTCAATGTCCGCAAAAACCTCATAACCACCCGGATATGAAAATGAAACTCCTTCAAAACGGGCAGCTTCAGCGCCGCATGGCGGAGCATTCGGAATGCGTATTTTGCCGCTGAATTTCAAATCGTCCGGCAGGATTATTTCATCCATCCGGTCAAGCTGCTTCTGCCAGCTTTTCGCCTGCGCCGCCTTCGTGGCCTTGGCTTTAAAACGGTTGATGTTCTGCCGGAGATGTTCACGTTTTTTATCCTGATTAAGCTTGGCTGCTTCCAGCGTTTTCTGCCGATGCTCACGTTCCCGGCGATAATAATCGTAGTCTCCGGGATAACGGGTTATCATGCCGTTGTTTACTTCCAGTGTAACCGTACAAAGCTTCTGCAAAAGATAGCGGTCATGCGAAACCAGCAGTAAAGTTCCCTTGAAACCGTTAAGAAAACGGTACAGCCATTCAACCGCCGGAACGTCCAGATAGTTGGAAGGTTCGTCAAGCAGGAGAATGTCCGGGCGGGAGATCAACACCCGCGCCAGTGAGGCCCGCATTCTCCAGCCGCCGCTGAACTCAGCAATGGGCTTCCCGAAATCATCTTCGTCAAACCCCAATCCGGACAAAGCGGCAGCGGCGTCACTACGCAGGTTATAACCGCCAAGCTGCTCAAAACGGGACTGTAATTCGCCGTGTTCTTTCAAATCCCGTTCAAGCTCGTCACCGGCGGGTTCCGCCGCCATTTTGAGTTCGAGCTCATGAAGTCTTCCGCCGATTCGGGCCAGTTCAGGAACCGCGTCGGCAACGAATTCAATCAGCTTCCGTTCGGGAACGTCATTCGGTAAATGCTGGCGCAAATAACCGATCCGCAAGTCTTTGGGCAGAATTATCTGACCGCCGTCCGGCTCGACATCACCCGTTATAATTCCGAAAAGGGTACTCTTGCCGCAACCGTTGGGGCCGACGATCCCGGCCCGTTCCCCGGCGTTGATCCTGAAGCTTTCGTTGTTAAAAATTACCTGTTCGCTGTAATGTTTGGAGATACTTTTAAAATCAATCATCAGTTAAATTTCCTGTGCCGTGCCGGCGCAAGATTATTCTTCGTCAATCGGCATTACATAACGGAAACCGATATCATTTCCGCTTTCGCCGTTACTGTGCGTGGAATACCCGCAATAGGAAAACAGCAGCCTGGATAATACGCTGCCGCCCTTGATAACAAATACGTTTCCGTTATCCACCCGGTCCGTGGTAAATTCATGCACATTGCCAACCATGTCCATAACCCCGTAAACCGACTTGTCTTCCGGGAACGATCCCACCGGAGCCGCGATCTGGTATTTTTCCCTGGCAACCTTATTATCCCAGCAGAGAGCAGCTTTTACATTATGCGTATTCCCCCATGAAAACGTCCTCCCGTCAACACCGCGGGCAGCCTTTTCCCATTCCAGGTTAGTCGGCAGACGCAAAAATACTCCGAGCTTTTTACTGAGCCATTTACAGTAAGCTTCCGCGGCTTTCCCGGTAATGCCGACTATCGGCATATCCGGCTCAAAGCCTTTATTTAATTGCCCGTCTTCATCCCAGACCGTAATATACTTAAAGTCGCCGTTGCTGAAAAGATAACGAGCCCGGTAATGGTTCTTGTCCTTAGGTGATTTCAAGGTTTTCCAGAACTCCAGATATTCCCCGACAGTCACCTCATAACGGCTTATAAAATAAGCAGGCAGGAAATATTCATCCATCCGGTTCAGGCTCTTCCTGGCACCGAAACAGAATTTCCCGGCGGGGATGTAACACATGCCGTCAGGTATTTTGTCCGGTATGCTCACCTCAACGGGATTAACTCTTCCGCAAGATATCTGAACGGGACATTTAACCACGCCCCGCTTACCCTCAAAAAACAGCAAATAACTGCCGACAGAAAGTTTTTCTTCACACGGGGTAGTTCCCATAAAGGTTTTCTTGCTTAAACCATCGTCGTCGTTAGACTCTTCATAATAAACCTTTATTCCGTTCGGCGCGGAAGTAAGCTTGATAATTCCTTCATTGCGGATAATCATTTTTATCTGTTCGTAAATCTCCTGGTCCGATCCTATTATCTCGGCAAAAACCCGGTGCCGTCGCAGCCTTAACTGCTTAACCAGGCTTCTCGTTTCCTCATAATTACCGGTAAGCAGACTGAAATCCAATTGCTGCTTCAGCACTTTCAGCAACTCCTGGTTAATCTTTTTACTCGGTCCGCCCTGATCCTCAGCCTGAAACAGGAATTGAACCCCCACGCTGTAATTGCTGTTAAACTCAAGCTTATAACGGTTAAAATCCTCATAAAAACGGCTGATCTTATTATAGGACGCCTCTCCGACCGGCTTCTCGTATTCCTCCTGCATCCTCTGGTAAGCCTTAATGGATTTCCAGTAATAATTATCCCCCAGCCCGATACTGTAAACAGCAAAACGTTCCAGGTTGGATACCCGCGACACGTTTTCAAAATGAAGAATACCGATAACAGCGAGAAACGTGAAAAGAGCCACAACGGCGGCGGAAGGAATAAGCGGACGGCGGCGGACAATTTTAAAGAAACGCCTCGCCCATGATCCCCGGTATGCCGTTACCGGATAGCCTTCAAGATAATTCTTCACGTCCCGTACCAACGATTCGACATTTTCATAACGGTCCGCTTTTTCCAGGGACATGGCTTTCAGGCAGATCGCTTCAAGTTCACGTGAAATTTTCCTTTTGGGAGCCCTTTTGCGCGGCCTTTTAAAGTCACCGTTAACCACAGAATTAAGAACCTGGTTCGTGGTCATCGGAGACTCGAAAGGAGCGGTTTCCCAGGTAAGGATGGAATAAAGGATCGCCCCCAGGCTGTACTGGTCCGTTCTTTCGTCGACATCCTCATTGCGCCCGCCGGCCTGTTCCGGCGCCATATAAGCCGGCGTTCCGCTGACCGACCCTTGAATGGTGCTCAGGGCGTCTTCATAGCCGACCGTTTTGAAATCAGGATCGAACTCGACTTCCCATTCCAGTTCGGAAGTATCTTTCTCGGACCGGTATTTGACCAGTCCCCAATCCATCACCATTACCTCGCCGTAATCACCAAGCATGATATTGGCCGGTTTCAGGTCACGATGGATGATTCCTTTCGTATGGGCGTAAGCAACACCGTTGCAAACAGCCACAAAAATCTGCAGGAGCTGGCGCAAAGTATATTTCTTGATGAATTCCTCTTTGCCTTCGTTGAGTTTGCGGATTACCGAACGCAAATCCCGGCCTTCAACTTTTTTCATCGAAAAGAAAGCGCCGTTATCGCTGAATACGCCAAGTTGATGAACCGGAACGATGTTAGGGTGTTCAATATGGGCGGTGGCCCGCGCTTCCCTTACAAAACGCTTCAACGCATCCACCTTGCTGCGAAAAGCGGGACGCAGTATTTTAATCGCCACTTCCCTGTTGAGTCCGGGTTCATAAGCGGAAAGCACCGCGCCCACGCCGCCTAGCCCGATAGTCTTTATATGGGAATAACGGTTAATGGTCTTGTCTTCGATATCAAGATCAAGCAGCTTGGTTATCTCTTTGACATTAATTGCCTCGGCATCCTGCTCGCTCGCCCGGGAAAAACTCAAAGTGTTGTTCGATTCCCCCAATTGGAGTTTGTCAATCGGCTCTTTATCTTTTTCTCGGCTCATAGCTTTATAACTTTAAATCATGGTTTTTAATTCTGTCAGGGCGCCTTGTCATTGAGATTTTTTAATTCGGCCTAAATGCTTTATTTTGGAATTTATCTCCGCCACACTTTTTGCAAAAGAGCGGAAATACTTGCTTCCTGCCGGCTTGATTACCGGGATTCGACTGATATCCTTTATTTCGGAATCGTCTGAGAACACAAAGAATTTAACCCGTTGCCTGCGCCCCAGATCGAAACTTTCCACTTCCACCGCGATACCGACAAACTGTCCTTGTTTGGTCATGATAAAATCACCGACGTCAGCTTTTAACTGCGGAGCGTTACGGTGTGCCGAATTGCGGACATACAAGTAATTATCTCCCTTTTTCAAGCCAAGAGAGCACCTTCCCTCCAAACTGCTTGACTCCTGCCCGAAAGTCGTATATTTGAAAAGCGTCAAATCCTGCAGCCCGCGTTTTTTCAATTCATTGTAATTAAGCAGTTGAATCGGCTCTTTAACTATTGCCGGGACTTCAAGCAGACAAACCCGGTTGTCCGCGTTCAGCGACAATATGGGTTTCTTCAGAATGTCCATTTTCCTGGAACCGTTTTTCGGTTTACCAACCGCGTAACTGAGTTTGTTGATCGAGGACGACTCCGTAATCACCCTGCCCATGCCGCTCAAACGGTCAATTGATGAAATCAAATATCTTTTGCCGCCGATCAGGACTTCCGGCAAATAGAAATTTATATCCTTGCCGTAATTTATCAGGAAACGCTTCTCCTGCACTTCCACTTTCAGCAATACCGCCGCCTGCGAATATTTTTCCAGAGCATCGCTCCTGAGCTTCTGTACCGCTTCACTCAACGAGTCCTTGAGTTTCCTTAAAGTTGCCTGCGTGGCCTTTTCCTTACTGGTAGTCGCGGCAAGGTCGAGTTTAGCTTTCATAAGCTTTTCGGCGGCCACATCCGCCTGTTTTTTCGACAAATCCAGTTCCGATTGCGTTTTTGACAGGTCGCCGACAGCGTTCTTCAGCATTTTCCGGAGATCGGCTATCTTGCTTTGCGCCTCGCTCAACTCCAGTTCGTGAACCGCTACCGTTTTCTGGCTTTTGACTAAACTGCTGCGGCTCTCCGCGAGTTCTTTTTCGGTCGCGCTGAGACGGCCGCGAACATATGAAAGATCCATAAGGGTCGCTTTCGCCTGCCCCTGGCTTTGCTCAAGTTCCGTAATAATACCTTTAAGCCGCAATTTTGTCGCGTCAAGGGCTTTTTGAGAACTCGTCAGTTCAAGTTTTTTCGCCGCCAGGTTGTTTTTCGCGGCGCTCAGGGCGGATTCAGTCTTCTGCAAGTCATTCTTAGTGCTTCCCAAAGCGGTTTTAGCCGTCTGGAGTTTCCGGGATATTTCCTGAAGGCGGTTGGTGCGTTCTTCAAGCAGGGTTTTATTTTCGGTCAGTTCATCCTCACGGCGCATCACGTCCTGATTCAAGGCGTTCATTTTTTCCGAAAGCTCTTTATTCTTCGCCTTTTCAAAATCAAGGGCGGCTTTTGCCTCGGACATTTCCGTCATGATCCGCAAACGCCTGACGCTTTCTTTTTCAAGACGCCGCAAGAGTTTTTCGGTGGGGAGTTTGCCGATTTCGCCTTCACGTTTTTTAAGTTTGGCTTCGAGGTAGTTCATTCGCGAACGGACTTGCGCCAGTTGATCGTTGAGTTTTCCGACCTGTTTCGAGCGGGTCTCCGCATATCCGAGTTTCCGCTGGGCTTTCAGTAAATCATCCCGCACCTTGGTCAGCTGCAGGGTTTTCGCCTTAAGTTCGTCCAGCAGAATATTGGCGGTATAGTCGTCTATTCGCGTTCCTTGTCCTGTGAAACTTGAATTCATCGGCGCAACCCCCAGGCTGAGGGACAATACCGACAAAACCAGAAAGTCACAGATGACGATAAGTACCGAATGATTCACAATCTATTCTCCGCTTAACTTAGTTTTTTCAGTAACCAAGTGCTGTTTCAGCGGAAACAGCATGGTCGTCCTCAGGAAAACGCTGGTGATAATACCAATCAAAGTAGATGAATAAGCGATCAGGCGGCTGGTCTGCGGGTTAAAGGTCATAACGATGAACGACGCCACCGTTCCGAGCAAACCCACGTACAGAGGCAGATCAAGGAATATATCGGCGTTGCTCAAGCGCGCCAGTTTAACCTCGATAGAGTCATTGCTCCTGCCGATAAAGCGGAGGACAGTCATCCCCAGGAAAAGCACCAGGAACTGAATAACTATTATACCGCTGAAAATGTACAATGAAACCCGTCCCATGGCCTGCGCCTGGCTGGCGAATCCGGCGCCCTGCGCGACCGCTCCGATCGCCGCGTTGGCGTCGCCTTCAAACAGACTGCGGAAAGGAACATAATTATCGTAACAGTAAAAGATAAACCAGGAACTCAAAACCGCAAAAATCAGTGCCAGAACGATATAAACGAATATGAACATCTTCTTCTTTTTCATACACTTATCCCTTGTTAAATTGTCACGTAGCCCAGTCTGCCGGGCAGAGGATACCCGGCTGTTTCACCGGGAATTATGATAAAAAGATCCCATCCCGTTTCCCGGTTCGTACAAGATAGAACTGATATGGCGATTATGCAAGATAATAACGGAAAAAATTCATTTTATTTTGGAACCCAAACGATTATGGCGGCAAATATCGCAGTTCTAATTGAAAATCAGTTTCACCGGTACCGGTGGCGTTTCCAAGAGCTTACCAATAAAGCATTTATTTACCGCAGTACGTGCGTTCCCCGTTACGGCGGTGATATGCCTGGCATTTTTCGCAGTCACCGTGTCGCGAACAGGAATAAGGACATTTGCAATCCGGGTTTTTAGTTTCTTTTGACATATTTCCTCCTGGCTATTGGTTTAATTTATTTTTTATCCATGCCGGATCTCTTCGACAGTCAAAAACGGCATAAATCCTTATTTCTTTCCTGACAATTCGATAATATACCGCAAAAGGAAACCTTTTTGACAAAAGACGGTGGTACTTTTGAAAATGAATACTATGAACTCCTGCAAATAGCTGAAGAGAATCAATATCGGAAAATAAGGTTTCAAGAAAATAAGTCCCCAGCCCTGCCTGCTGGGATTCATAAAAATAAAAGCCTTCTTTCAAATCCTGTTTTGCGGACTTTAATATCTTCATTTTCATGAAACAGAATCCAGAATATCTTTTTTAGCTTCTTTCCAATCAATAAATTTATCTTTACCCTGTTTCAAGCCTCTCTCCCTTTCTTTCAATATGTCCCCATGCCACGTCGGAGAGGAAAAATCAGGAGCATTATGGCAAATATCATCCCATAATAATTCCATTGTGGAAATCTTATCGGGAATAGTCATCTTATCAAGTGATAACGCAGCTATCATGGCATTAATCCCTCATTAAAGTTTTTACATATATTATAGAATACCACAAAATTACAAATAAATCAAACTTTACGGAGTAATCATCTCGATGCTTTCAACTATTTCTTTCAGCATGTCCGGGTATTCCGGGATTTTGGCTTCGTCTTCGAGTATTTTGCTCAAAACGACCGCCGTCGCCGGGTTGGACGGCGCGAACACCGTACAACTGTCGGGTACCTGTTCGCTGGACATGTCAAACGTGCCTATCCGCCTCGCTAACGCAATAGCG
>JBAYCO010000069.1:0-11590 GCA_041668685.1 Victivallaceae bacterium
TTATCCCAAGCAAAAGGTGGCAAGCCTGGCGGGATGGGGTTGAGGATTACATATATCTTCACAAGTTGTCTGAAGCGATAAAAATCGCAAAACGGCAAGGCGCAGATCCAAAGCTGATTACTCAGGCTGAAAACGCCCTGGAGAAGTGGCCGGCAGCAGTTTTAGCCGGCAAACAGGATTTGTCACTGGCGGATATCGCTAAAAAAGACATTATCAGAAATATTTTACTTCTCAGGGGTCATTAAATCTTCTGCCCGAAAACAATCATTCAGGAATATTAATTATGATTACAGCTGTTATTGTCGGCGCCGGTCATCGGGCGTTGCTATATGCTTCATTGGCAAAACTAAACCCGGAAAAGTTAAAAATAGTCGGTGTTGCCGATCCGATCAGGCAACGCCGAAAACTGGTTGCTGAAGCTTATGGTTTTTCCGAAGAATTCTGTTTTGATTCAGCCGAAGAACTAGCCGCGCATGGTAAAATTGCTGACGCTGCGATTAACGGCACTATGGATAACCAGCACGTTGATACGACGATTCCATTGCTGAACGCCGGATATGATGTATTACTCGAAAAGCCGTTTGCGATATCCAGGGAAGAAGTCCGGCGCCTCGCAGAAACCATCAACCGTATCGGATGTAAAGTTATGATTTGCCATGTGCTGCGATACGCGCCTTTTTATACCGAAATCAAACAGCGCGTCATTGATGGAGAGATTGGTGAAATAATTAATATTCAATCTGCCGAACACGTCAGTTATCATCACGTTGCGAGTGGTTACATCCGGGGTAAATGGCGTCGTAAAGATATGTGCGGTTCATCTTCGTTAATGGCTAAATGCTGTCACGATCTCGACCTTCTGAGCTGGTACAAAAGCGGGGTCGCGCCGGCAAAAGTTTCCAGTTTCGGCGGACTGCATTATTTTTGCCGAGAACATGCTCCCGTAAATTCCGGTGAATATTGCCTGCTCGACTGCCCGTTGGAAAAAGACTGCTTGTATTCCGCGCGCAAACACTATCTTGATCATCCTGATCGCTGGTCTTTTTACGTTTGGGCCGGGCTCGAACATTTAAGTTCCCCCTCCCTGAAACAAAAGGAGGCATTCTTGAAAAACAAACTCAATCCCTATGCCCGCTGCGTCTGGAAACTGGATAATGACGTCGCGGACCGGCAGTCAGTTATGATTGAATTCAAAGATGGTTCAACTGCAACCCACAATATGATTTGTGGAACAAGCCGCCCGATGCGTAAGCTGCATATTATCGGCACCACTGGAGAACTGCACGGAATTCTGGATGAAAACAAATATGTTATCCGCCATATAGACCCTCGCCCCGGTCATGAATACAAGGAAACAGAATGCGACTTGAACAACGAAGGAGATACGACCGGCGCATTCGGTGGTCATGGCGGCGGTGACTTGCGTCTTGCAATGGATTTTGTTGCGCTGGCGGAGGGACAAAAACCGTCCATTTCCTGTACGTCCGTGATGGATTCCCTGAACGGTCATCTGATCGGCTTCGCAGCCGATCAGGCGATGGAAGAAAATAAAATTATAAAATTATAAGCGTCCGCACAAATACAGGCCGCGCTTATTTGTAACCCAGTTCCTTGTCGATTTTCCGGGCTTTCTCCTGAAGTTTTTTCAGTATTTCCGGTTTGAATTTACTGGCTTTCGCCAAATGAGCGATCAATTCTTCGCAATTGGCGAATTTGCCAGTCAGGGAACCGACATGTCCATCTTGATACAATATATTAATGACTTTCCCGTTATTGCCGAATTTATCGAAAGCTACCGGAATGTCCGCGCCGTCCCCCTCAACAAAATCCCCAAAGTAAATATAAGATGAATCGGCTTCCTTAAGCTCCTTGCCGGAAGCTTTCACGGTTTTTGATTGAGGACAGGCAAAAACGGATAAATCAACAAGATAACCTTCCTTGATCAGCTTGTTGAATCCGGCAACATTGTCACCCGCCGGATATTTGTCTTTATGGTCCATGGCATACATTTTCATAGCCAGTCCGATTTGCTTAAGGTTGGCGGCGCAGCTTGCCTGGCGAGCTTTTGTCCGGGTCTGGTTTAAAGCGGGCAGAAGCCTTACCGCCTGCAAAACAGAAGGGAAAACGCTTGAATAAGAAACAAACTGCGGAATGTCCATCGGGCTGTTCATGGTACCCATGATCCCGTCATCCTCCCTCGATATTACCAGGAAAAAATCACTCGGCGGAATCAGCTTGGCAAAAACGGACCAGTTTTTATCTTCCTGCGAGCTTGCGACCTTGATAAGCTCGATAATCGTCGCAATTGTCTTGCCGCTGAAGTAAACAAAAGCTATGCCTTTCCGGGACAGCCCCTGACTTAAATATTTGAATTCGTCAGTAGCGGCCAGACCATCTTTTTTCGCCGCGGTGTTTTTAACGATTTCGAGAATTTCAGGACTGGATACGATGAAAATATTTTTGTCGTCTTTGCGGATAACCGGCTTGAGCCAGCTCAGGATTTCCGGCATATTCGTTTTTATCTCATCAGGCAATACCTGAAAATAAGGCTGGGATTTGGCTATCTCGGAGAGAACTTTAAAAGTCAAGTCATTTTTATTCGGAACCTTCAGCATCGCATACAACGCCGGTTTGCCGTCTGCGCTTTTAGCGCTTACTACCAATGAAGAATACCTGCCGTTAAGGCTGTCCAGGAAATCACTTAGCTTTATCTTGAATGAATTAAAAAATCTCTGCTCCGCAATCGCCGGAACCTGCTGAACGGGCAAAACCGGAAATTTTACGAATATCTCTTTTAGTTTCGCCCATATTTTACCGGGTTCGATCTGATAAGCGGAAGCAAACAGAGTTTCTTCCGGCAGCCCGGAAATATCCAGCGGCTGGTTTTCCCCGGCAAGCAGATCCCAGAGAATGCCGTCAGGCCTTTCAGCGCCGTAAAATACGAACTGGCGCGAACGAAACAAGGCGGGTTTGTCGCCTTTTTTTTCCGCGATAATTACCGAACTCGCGCCGATAGCGAGAATTTCGTCAATCCCCAGGCTTTTGACTACCGGCTCCAGACAGTTATACGCCATCAAAGGTATAATTTGTTCCTGCGGATTCGGGACAATGACTTTTATTACGTCCGGGATTTGCCGGTAAGTGTTTTCGGCGGCCCGGAAAATATATTTGCTGCTTTGGAAGTTAAAATATGAACCGCCCTTTTCCAGCCTTGAGGACACCTGGGCAAATAATTTCCGGTCGCTTTCCTTGTCTCCTGCACAAACTGCAAAGCCGGAGAAAATTAATGTTGCGGTTAACGTCGCGAATAAAAACCATTTTTCAACTTTCATAGGATCCTCCTGACGGGCTGAGTATTTTATACGGTGTTTTAAAATAAACTTGACTTTGTGCCAAAGCAAATCTTTTTATGAACATTATTCAAAAACTTGAAAAACATATTTACGATATTAGATTGTTTCCGGCCGGTTTCTAAAAAAATGCAAACGGGAAAGCATAAAATGACAACGGGAAAAAACGCAAAGAATTCTTCAAGCGTTTGGTTTTTTATTTAAGTATATTCATTTTCTTTGTTTTTTGCTGCGTCAAAATAGTTTTCGCCTACTTCAATAACATGGGAATTGATTTCACCCTGTTTTACAGTTGTACTTACGCGGCTATGCGCGGCAAGGACTTCTTTGACGTAAGCAATCTGGTTTTTCATCAATGGGAGGAACCCCTGATGGTTCTGCCCGGCCTGCTCATTTTTTATATACCTTACATGCTCCTGGATATAAAAAGCGCCCATCTGCTGTACTTTTTATTGAGTCTGGGGGCCTCGGTATTTGTTTATGTATGGATATTCAAACTTACCGGATTGCTTAAAAAGGTCGATTTCCGCAATCCCAACCTGAACGCCCTGCTGTTTGTTGCCGGCGCTTTTGTTTTTCTGAACTCCTCACCGCAGCTCATGTGCCAGCGTAACGGCCAAGTCACTATTTGGGTGCTTTTGGCGCTCCTGCTGTTTTTTACGGGTTCCGACAAGTACCGGCGTACGGTTTGGTTCGGTTTGTCAGCGGTGTTCAAGTATTCAATGATTACTTTTTTCGCACCGTTGCTTTTTATAAAAAAACAGTATTTCATCTGTTTTGGAGCGCTCACCATTTTCCTGATTATATGCGCGTGGCCGGCTTTTGCCGGATACAATATTATCGAACTTTACGTCCGCTATGCCGAAGTGATACAAAATACGATCAACGGCGGCTGTAATTCTTTTGAACTTGCCGGACACGACCTGCTCCAGTTTGGTTTTTTCCGCATGAGCCTTCTGAACCTGCTCGGCAAAGCTTTTTTTGCAATAACCATGCTTTGGATACTCTGGCGGGAACGCGATAAAGAGGGTATCGGTTTGAACCTGATGCTGCTGGTTTTCTGTTTCACGATGCTTGTAAGCTACCATCGTCTCTACGACAACATAATAGTCGTATTGCTGCTTCTGGTCAAAATAAATTTCCTGATTCTGAGGAAAGACAGGTTCAATTCGTTAATATGCGGAGCTTTCCTGACATTTTATATGATACCTGTTTCGTGGATATTCTCACTCGCCGACTGTTTAGGCGGCAACCCGCTCCTTGCCCGGATATTTTATACTTCGCCTTTCGAAGATTTCCAGACAGTATTGCCGATCATCGCCATGTCGCAAACCCTGCTGGGACTTTATCTGTTATATCTTTACTTGAAATCGGAAGACGAATACACGTTTCCGTTGAAGACCAAATCGTGATTTTTCAAACCACTAATCTTCACTGATTTGACATTGATTTTTGCGGCAAAGCCGCAAGAAAAAACTCTCTTGATTAGTGTTTCATCAGTGCGGATAAGTGGTTAAAATAACAAATGCGCCAGTCAAGATAAAGGATATTTTGCGAAAAACGTGGTTCCGGACTCTTCTGTCGATCTGAATTCAATTTTGCCGTCAAGATAATTTTCCGTCAACAGTTTCATGCTGTAAGTACCCCAACCCCGGCCTTTGGATTTCGTCGAAAACGCCCGTTTAAAAATATTAAGCTGCACCTTTTCATTCATAACATTAGGGTTATGAATGGAAAAAACAACATGTTCCCGGTGTTCCCTGCATGCAACAGTTACCGTTTGTCCTTTCGCGGAAGCTTCTATAGCGTTCTTTAGCATGTTTTCGATAACGCGCGCCAGCAAGCGTTCATCAGATGAAAAGCTTACGGGTTCGGAATCCTCAGAGATCACCAGATTTATTCCCTTGGCAATTTTCTGGTTCCGGTACAAATTAACAAATTCTTTTATCAAATCTAACGCGTTCACGGGTGATTTATGGATCATTATCGTACCCTCTTCCGCGTAGCGTAAATCGCGCTGTCCGTTTATTTCGTTAAGCAGCTCTCTGCTTACGCTGGAAAGCATGGGAGCGTATTTCCGGTACGAATCGGGGGAATTAATTAAATCCAGCAGGCCTTTCATATCTGAAGCCGTATTGGTCAAGTCATGGAAAAAAGCCTGTTCCATGGCGTTGCGGAATTTTTCATCGGCAATATCCCGGACTATCAGAAGGGTGTAGTCTCTGTCTTTCCAGGGTTTGGCCGCCCACACCCGGAAATTATAGGAAACTTTTCCGTCTTTCGTCTGGATACAGCATTCTTCGACGATTGTGCTGTCGTAACTCACATTCAACGCGACTTTCATAGCGCCGCAGACTTTACAGATTTTGGAAGTCCCGCAGCCGCCGGTAAGGTCGTTTACCCCGCAACAGCCGAACATTTCTCCCGGCCGCAGACCGACGATTTCTTCCAGGTCGTCTTTTTTCAGGAAATTAAGCAAAGTCAGATTGGCAAAAATCGTCTGCCGGTACTCGTTGATAACCATTATGAAGTCGGAACTGTAATCATAAATCAGTTTGAGATTTTCGTCAGAGAGAATCTGCTGGTACTGCTTTAATACCGCCTCTCTGCACAACCTTTCAGGAGGTGCGAATTCCGTTTGCAGCATTTTTCCGATAAGCATATACGAAGACCCTTAATATTCAAACTATTTAAACACTAGCGCAAAATCATTTAAAAACAAGTCTTAATAATATGTAAAACCGGTTTTTTATGAAACGCGGGAAAACGTTCCAAAAGAAATTTCGACAAGATATGTGCCGTCCGCCTTGATAATGACTCCAGACAAGCTATCTTTCATAACGGCGGCTTATTGAAAAATTTAATAGAAAAAGAGTGAATGTTATATGGAAAATTCAAGCTATCAAAATCCTTTGACCGGAAGATACGCGAGCAGGGAAATGAGTTTTAACTGGTCGCCTCAGAAAAAACACGCCACCTGGCGCCGGCTCTGGCTGGCCCTGGCGCAATCCGAAAAAGACCTTGGTTTGAATATTTCAGACGAACAAATCCGGCAGATGGCGGCGCACCTTGATGATATCGATTTCGACGCGGTATCGGCCAAAGAAAAAGAGCTGCGCCATGACGTAATGAGCCACATTCACGTTTTCGGTACGCAATGCCCGGACGCAATGCCCATAATCCATCTCGGCGCCACCAGTTGTTTCGTCACCGACAATACCGAACTTATCCAGCTCCGCGACGGGATGAAAATCGTTCGCGCCAAACTTCTCCAGTTGCTCAAGATCATGGCGGAATTTGTCGCTGAATATAAAAATATGCCGACACTCGGCTTTACCCATTATCAGCCCGCCCAACTGACGACTCTCGGCAAGCGCTTCACCCTTTACATGCAGGACCTGCTCTTTGATTTTGAACATCTGCAAACCGAAATCGAAAAACTCCCGTTCCGCAGCGTAAAAGGTACTACCGGCACCCAGGCGAGCTTTATGTCGCTTTTCAATAACGATTCCGAAAAAGTTAAAAAACTCGAAAAAGCAGTCGCCGAAAAAATGGGTTTCGAAAAGATCATCGCGGTCAGCGGCCAGACTTACACCCGCAAAATTGATTTCAATATCATGAGCGTGCTTTCCGGCATTGCCCAGAGCGCCTACAAAATGGCCGGCGACATCCGCCTGCTGGCGAACTTGCGGGAAATCGAAGAACCTTTCGGCAAGAGCCAGATCGGTTCCAGCGCAATGGCCTATAAACGCAACCCGATGCGCAGCGAACGGGTTTGTTCGCTGGCGCGTTACGTTATGAGCCTGCCCGCCAATGCCGCCAACACCCAGGCCGCGCAGTGGTTCGAACGGACCTTGGACGATTCCGCCAACCGCCGCATAACCCTGCCGGAAGCGTTTCTGGCGACGGACGTGATTTTGTCACTGCTTATCAATATCAACACCGGATTACAGGTATGGCCGAACGTTATTGCGCGCCGGGTCGCGGCCGAATTGCCCTTCATGGCAACCGAAAACATCATGATGGCTGCGGTCAAAGCCGGGGGCGACCGTCAGAAACTTCACGAAGCCATCCGCGAACATTCAATGGAAGCGGCGCGCCGGATTAAGGAAGAAGGCGGCGACAACGACCTGCTCGACCGGCTTAAAGCCGACGCGCATTTCGCCAAAATAGCAGATAAAATAGACGACTTAGTCAACCCGATGGAATTTGTCGGGCGCGCCCCCGAACAAGTTACGGAATTCCTGGAAAACCATATCGCTCCAGTCCTCAAAAAATACGCCGCCGAGCTCAATTCCGGAACCGAGGAAATAAACGTGTAGGCTTTTATCCGAATATTATTTCCCGTCAGGCTGCTTTTTATAGGTAAGGGCTTTTTCGATTCTCCGGCGGATATATGGACGGGCTTTCTGAATGTCTTCTTTTTTTACCAGATCCGGATCGGCTCCGGCGGCTAACAGCATATCGACCAGATAACAATAATTTTTATTTACGGCATATTTTAATGCAACATAACCTCTCTTATCTTTTGCATTTACATTCGCACCATGTTTTAAAAGAATTTTTACCACTTTAATGGAGGGACTGGAATATTGACGGTTAAACGCTGTTAATAAGGCGGTTTTGCCTTCATTGTCAGTTGTTTCGAGTTTTGCGCCATGCGTGATCAACGCTTCAATTACTTCAAAACGCCGCCACGAATCTCTGTGCCAATACCTGTCTATTGCATATTGCAGAGGAGTCAGCCTTTTAATACCTGCATCATCATATTCATTTACATTCATGCCGTTCTTTACCAGAATATCAACTATTTCAGCGCTGGAGGCAAAGTGAAGCGCGCCTTTGCCGCGATAGCGATCTTTATCCCAATAGCGGTTACGGTATTTTGTTGTCAGGCCATGTTTGAGCAGATAACGGAGCACGCCCGGGTTATCCGCGTTTGAAACGGCGTATATTATACAGTCCTGAGAAATACGCGCTCCCTGCTTTAGTAACCACTTTACTACTTGCAAATCGTTTGAGGCAACAGCAATTCTAAATGCCGTATTAAGGGTTCGTCCGCGCTCTTGAGCATTTCTAAATTCTAAGGATTTCAACATTTTTTCCAGTACAGTAATTTTTTCGCTTCGGCAGGCTTCTCTGAATTTTTTATAAGTCACCTTATCTGTCGGCGAGGCGTCTTTTGCTCCGGCTTTTATAAGTAGAGCGGCTATTTCAATATCTTTACAATAAAATAAAGGATTACGGAAATTAATCCCAGTGTCAGCATACTTCCAGTTCGGGTTGGCACCATGTTTTAAAAGTAATTCCACAATTTCTTTCCTGCGTTTTTTAACCGCGACAAAAAGCGGCGGCTGGAGCCAGCCGAAACCGGCGGAATTTAAAAACATATTTGATGAGGATATCAAGCCGTCCTCTATTTTTCTTTTGTTTCTTCCCGGATACTTTCCCGCATTCATTTTGACATCGCATTTTGCCCCCGCCTCCAACAGAACCTTGATTACGTTTTTATCGGGATTGTTGGACACCGCGCACATTAAAGCGGAATGTCCCCGTACGCTTCTGGCGTTAACGAAAGACGAAAAGAAGCTTTTCCCATGTTTCAGGAGCAGTTTTAAAGTATCGGTCTCAGCCCAGCCAGCTGCTTCAATTAGCGGAGTATCCCCGTATTTATCGCTGACATTAGCTTTCGCGCCGTGTTCAAGCAGAAGTTTAATCGTTTCCTGAGGATCTTTCCTGTCGCGGCGATGCGGAACCGGAAATATAACATCGCCTCTTGGAATCGGCCAATATTCAGCCGCATATATTAGAGGAGTCCAGCCGGTATCGTCTGTCGCGTTTATGTCAGCGCCGCGTTCCAGGAGCAATTTAACGATTTCAGCTTCATAATGACGTGCCGCCAACATAAGCGGGGTAACATTGTTCTTACTGGCGGTATTTACGTCCACATCACGTTTTAATAAATACTTTATTACTTCAGGGGGCTGATGATGTCCCAGCGCCAAAAGTAATGCTGATGCCTCATTTTTATCCTTAATGTTCAGATCGGCATTATTTTCGAATAGAAATTCAAGTAACGGCAAAGCCTCCTTATTTCTGTAATATGGAGCCGCCGTCAGCGCTAATAACGCAGTTCGTCCCTGATTATCCTTCTTCTCAATTTCAGCTCCGTAGGAAATTAACAATTTTGCAGTTTCAATCGGTCCAACCTGCCGCATTAGCCACATTAAAGGAGTTTTGCCCTGTTTGTCCGAAATATTCGGGTCGGCTCCTTTACTCAACAGTAATTCAACGACTTTATATCTTTCCGCCCCGCCGTAAGTGTTAAGGCAGGCGTTTACTAACGTGGGTCTGCCAAACTCATTGATATAGTTCATATCAGCGCCTTTCGTCAGTAACAGTTTGACTCCTGATACGTTAGCGGTTTGGGCAGCATGATTTAACATTTTCCCCAAAGGTAATTTATCCTTACCTTTATAATGCTCAAAAAGCAGCGGAAAAACTTCAGGATTTTTGCGATTTCCTACGGCAGCGACCAGTACGTCACCATTTACCGGGCATTGCTTTTCAAGGGCTAGTTTTATCAATTCCAAATCGGCCCATAAAGCCCAGCTTTCTAAAACGGACATACTTTTTAATACAGTGTAACCACGGCGGGACATTATTTTTCTGCAGTCAAGTTTTACCCCTTTGCTCAGCAGCATTTTCACGGCCTTTATGCTTTTTGCAGAAAATATTGCCGCAGTATCTCCATAATTCCTGGCATTCGGGTCTGCTCCATGTTTCAATAATAACTCGACTACTTCTGTGTTATCTGAGTCTAATGCGTTTACCAGCGGTGTGTTTCCATTATATTGAGTCCTTGCTTCGATATTGACTCCGCTCTTCAGGATTTCTGCAATAAAAGCAGCGCCCATCCAACTGCCGGCGGCAAGTAGTGGAGTCAAGCCCCGGTCATTGCAGACTTTTACTTTTGCGCCTGCCCTGAGTAAGATCCAGGCAACTTTTCGACGGACAGGTATAAGTTGTTTTTCATCTGTCCCGTATTTCCGGGGATTATTGGACAGACAGCACAATAAAGCGGTGTTATTGTCTCTATCTGTAATTTCAAGTTTCGCGCCGTTCTTTAACAAATAATCGACAATTTCAGCGCCATGAATACTGCCGTTTACCGCATACATTAAAGCGGTGCGGTGATAATATCCGGAAGTCCCGTTTACATCCGCGCCTTCTTCTACAAGTTTTTTAACCAGTGGAAAATCTCCCGAACGGCAGGCGTCTATCAAAGGCGTAATTCCAGTGTCAGACGGAATTACGGAAGCGACAGCAAATATTGCGGTGAAGACCAGGCCGCAGGTTAGAAATATCGTTTTCATGTTATCCTCAGGCGTTTGTATTAACTAAAGATAACATGATTTTTTTAATAATTCCAGAGTTAATCCTGCAAATGTTATGCTATTGCTGTTTTGCTGCATCTATTCGCAATTAAGGCAGACTTTGCTCGGTAACCCAAGAACTGTTTTGCGCTTTGCGCGACCAGCGGTTCGTCGCTGGACCACGACCAGGCCAAGTCCTGGACGACGAGAAAATCCTATGGATTTTCCGTAATTTTAAAAATATCTTTGTTTTTCAGGCGGAATTTCCGCGACTTTGCAGTCGGTGGCGTAAAGTCTTTCCGGCAGCCCGATCAGAACATTAGCAGTCTCCGCATCGATGGCAAAAGGCGCATGGTGCCAGACGCCGGGACGTAAAATCACCATCGTCCCTTTCGGCACCCGGAAAAGCTCGATCTTGTCAACCGGAACATCCGGACCGCAGTCCGCAGGAGCCACATGAATAACCACATCACAATCCAGCGGCATACACATTTCCGCAGTATGGTCGTGATATTCGGATACGTCAATAACTTTGTCGCGGCTTTCAACCCGAAGAACCGAATAGCAAACCGCAGTATCCTTAAGATCCTGACGCAGCATATCCCGGAAAAATACAATCGGTTCAGCTCCAATGAAATCGCCTCCGGCATTCAACATATCGGCAAATTTCCCATAACGGTTAAACTTTTCCAGCGTTAATTCCTGTATAGGCAGTTTTTTCATGGCTTCACTCTCTTTGAGGATTAATTTAAATGTGGACGCGCACGAGAAATGGCCGGAATTTGAACATCAGAAACAGCCGGAAAATGAGCATTTTGGTGGCCGGGGTGTAATTATGCGTCCGCTGTCCGGGTAAAACGGCAA
>JBAYCO010000070.1:0-11497 GCA_041668685.1 Victivallaceae bacterium
ACTGGCGGTTCTCGAAATTAACCTGAAAGGCGAAGAAAAAAGCTACTTCAAAAATTTGCTTGACGAACTCGAAAATACTTTAAAAACCATGCCGAAGACCTACGAACAGGACGGCAAAGGCGAAAACGCAATAGTTTATCTGCATTATTTTTTCGGGGATTTTGATTGGTTTATCATAGAGCGGGACGTAGAACCGGAACAGTTACAGGCGTTTGGTTTAGCGGACATGTTCTACGCCGAGCTAGGAAGCATAAACATAACGGAGATAATTCAGAACGGCGGTGAACTGGATTTAAACTGGAAACCTAAAACGCTTGCGGAAGTCCGCAAAAACAGATAAAGCTCAACCCCGGAGCCGGATTTTTCCGGCTCCGTTTTTAAAGCGAATCCGGATTTTGTACGTTGAAGTTGGGGTAGTATGATGACGGTATTTTGGACAATCTATTGAGAAAGTTCAAAAATACCGTCTTTTTTATTCTGCATTTGCCAACTGAAAAACAGCGTTTCAACTTTCAATGCAGAAAGCTGTCCAACAGGAAGGGAAATGCCGCAATTAACTCCATTGCCATCCGTGAGCTTGAGGAGTATAGTCTTTTCGCACTTCGTGCCGCAAATATACAGAAATATCGATATTTTCCGATCGTACAAAAGTCCTTGCTTTTTTCCCCGTATCCACCACTTCGGGTCGTCTTTGAAAGGATCATTTAAATCCTGCTTGTAATCCATATGAAAAAAATCATCAGCAACGGATGAACAGGGCAATTCATTTTCTTTAATATGTTCGTACATCCATTTGAAAGTGATGTCGGATAATCCACATGTTTCATAGCCGCCACCAACATCGCTATGCACCCCGGCAAACCATGTCTGCTGAAGTACTGGACTTGAAGCCCATTTCATGACGGGGAAATCTTTCCGTACCTCATCCAGTGCCATTGCATGATATGCGTTTTGAACAATGTCCGGCAATCGTCCGTCATAGTAGTTTTTGTCCGGTCTGATACTTTTTACGATATCCCAGACGCCTAAAAAACGAATGGCGTTGACCGTTGTTCGTTCTTCACGGTAATTTTTCAGAGTATCTACCGGATTCTCTTTGAATCGGTCAACAATTTCATCGCAGTTGGATAAATCTGCCGGAATTCCGCAACATTGCAATAACCATGCAAACAGATGGGCCGTATACGCTCCCCGGCTAAATCCAAAGATTGCGATATCGATATCGGGATTGAACACCTTGGCTGATTCCCGGTAAGCATCCTTCACATTATCCCAGATTCCGCTTCCTGCTACGTTACCTGCGATGACGTCATATTCTCTTGCGCCTGGTCCAGGGCTATAAAATGCCCGGGGCAAGAAACTTTTTTTATCTTCCATCGCATCAAACAACTTGTAAAGTTTGAATACATTCGATGGATATTTATCCTGCGGCCCATTGCCGGTTCCATCGAAGAAGACAGAAAAAGTATTTTTCATTATTTTACCATCCCTGGAGCATTGTCACAATTATTTTTTACTGGGAGTATATTCGATCATAACCGGGACATAAAATCCGAAACTGAAAACGGCACAAACAGAGTCCCAGTAAGATATCGAATAAACTACTTTGGCGTTTTTGATGCCGACATAATCTGCACCATCTTTTACTGAGAAGTGCTGGTCACCAACTGTAATGTCGTGAGGATCTTTTTTTATGTTATCATTTTCAAGGTTAAAAAATGAACCGGAAGCCTGAACGGTATAAATATGTTCCCCGTCTGCTCGAGTTTGCTTGCAGTCTGACACCGATTTTAACTTGACACTATTACATCCACTGATGATCAACGCAAGGAATAGTACAACAATAATCCGATATGTTTTCATGTTTTCTCCTCTTGAGTAGTTGACTGTGAAAAGAAGTATTATTCATATAATACCTTACTTAACATAAAAACTCAAATACCAATATGCTTTTATTCTCAAAAGTAAACCTGTCCCAATAATTTTTTGAATAAGAGAAAAAAGACTTAAAAAAACAGGTGAGATTTCAAAATCAGATAAAGATTTTATCTTTACTTCGATATTCCAGTCGGCATTGTTTGGTGGAGTATTTGCCGAAATACTTTTGCTTACCTTTATAGCAAAATTTGTAGCTGGAGATTTTTTTCCTGTGTTTAAAATTATTCACAACACCAGAACTGTTCTCCATTATATAACTTTCTTTATTTCTCTTATCCAAAGGAAATAAGGAATTATATTATCCGCATACATTTTTCACTGTTTTTTGCCCATCTCCTAATTATGGTGAGTTTTCACACTCCCGGCGGCAGTTTTGAGGCCATCAGCTTGCGGTAATCGAGGATGTCGCCGTCAACGATGAAGTGTCCGTCTCCCACCGCGTGAAAGGTACGGTGCTCCTTACGGTCGGGATCGATCCAGGCACAAACGCCATCCAGAACGAAAATATTGTGTTTCTCAATGTAATCGCTCACGCGGCATTCGATGTTAGCCAGACATTCGGCAATTAATGGTGCTTTCACTATTTTTCCATTGACTGGAGTCAGTTCAAATTTCTTGAATTTATCCATATCATGCCCGGAACAAACTCCGATTTCCACAGTCTTTTGCGAAAGATCAACAGCCGGAACCGCAATCACGCATTCCTTATTGTTGAGCAGGGCTTCGCACGAATAATTCCATGGGCCGGTCAGCAAGGCAAATTTAGGGGAACTCCCGAAATCCATGACCATATGCCATGAGATCGTCATAATATTGTTTTTATCTCCGTTTCGGGTGGTAATCAATATCACCGGCCCCGGTTCAAGCAGCATGAAAGCTTTTTCCAGCGGCAGTTCCTGCATGTTTATTCTCTCCCGATTTCATTGCAGTGTTACTATGACTAACTCATTCTGTTTCCAATTCTGTTCTAGTCAAATATTCCAGTCCTTGTGAATGTTATTGTTACAAAGGTAACAGCGAAAACGACTATTCAAACTTTTTGTAAACAATCCAACAATTCATCCCAGCTTTCAAAAACTTTATGATTATCCGACTGAAGACAGCGTACAATAATATCCCGCTGTTTCGCAGGAATGGACTGTTTGGCTCGTAAGGATTCCTCTATGCCGACTCCTTGGGGTGGTTGACCAAGCAAACATTCATACCATATAGCTCCTAATGAATAGATGTCGCACACCGGATCAACCAGTTTAGGATTTGCTTTAATTGGTGATAGACATCCATGATCACGTAATATTTCATTAAGATTTTTCCCAGGGAAATATTCCATGCGAATAAATGGTTCTCCATTATATATTCCCACGTCGTATATACGAATAATGTTGGGGTGTGCCAAATTGAATAAAATATTGGCTTCTTTGAAGAAACGTTCAGAATCATGTGTTCCTGTTGAAAAAGGATGCTTTCTGAATATTTTTACGGCAAAACTCTGGTCTAAATATTTATGCTTTACCTTATATACAATTCCGAATCCACCTTGTCCAATAATCTCGCCATTTTCAATATGTTGTATTGTATCTGAGAACGGGTCTGCAATTCCAATCATATTGTCAATAAATCGAAAGGCAGGTATAAACGCTTGCTGAATATGCTCTCGTCGTTCGGCATAATGTTTATCAATTGACTGCATCTTATTTCGTATGGCTTCTGTTTGATTATATGAATGAATGAAATCAGGCAACAACTGATATAAATCTTTACGTCGTCTCAATTGTGCGCGCAAAGCATTATATTCACTACTACTGAAAGAACCATTTGTTGAGACTGCTATACAACCGCTCTCCAGGCGCAAAAGAATATTTCTGAGTACTTCTGAATAGTCAACTTCTGACAATTCATAAACGGGTTCTCCTGAAATATATTTCACGGGAATTATCTCGTATCCATCGTTGATGAGTCGGCTATTGAACAACGTAGCAAAATCATCTCTTACCTGTGCGTTTTCCACAATCTCTGGATGAAGAATCTCTGTCAAAAATTTCACAAAAGTTGAGTCATCGGTATTCAATAAATCCAACCGATTGTCGGTAATAAACCAATCCGTAGAGTAATCGTAATTATTAATTCTGTGTTGCCAAATATCGCCTGCCATATCTTTGAAGCGGTTATCCTTTGAAGGTAATTTACTTAAATCCCAAATACGATTCAAAAAATCGACTTCATTTAAGCGACCATACCAACTCCATGGTAGGCTTATGATTTCCTCAAGGATATGTTTTCTCGTTATGCTGGTAATCTTATTCATCTTCAACTATCAATCTCAGAATTTTGTTCTAAATTAGAACCCCTCATTTTGGCCGTATTATTACTTTTTCAGCTTCTCAGGTTTTAGCGCCTCTATTTTGTTTTTGAGTTCCTTACCAGCCCGGAACTTCGCGACACAACGTGCCGGTATGATTACTTCATTTTTCGGCTGATTCGGGTTGCGGCCTTTGCGGCTTTTACAAGTAACAACCTTGAAAACTCCGAAATTCCGCAACTCAACCGTATTTCCGGCGGCAACTTCACCCGCAATACCGTCCAGGGTCATTTGGACTATTTTTGTCACATCATTTTGAATAAGTCCAGTCTCTTTAGCTATTTTTACCACTAGGGCGCGTTTGGTCATTGACATAATCAAAAATTTCCTATTTGTAATTTATAAATAATTAGTCTCATATTTTTTCCGTTTCCCGGAATCTTCGAGTTCTTTGATGAAACCAGCTTTCAGAAATATTCCCATGTTACGGAAAATAGTTGACTTTGCATGGATGGCATCCTGCTTCCGAGCTGCCAGAAAAAGCTCATTCAAAGAATACTTCCCGTCCATGGAATAAACTGTATTTAACAGATTTTCCCGTTCTATTGTGTAGACGTGCCCAAGTTCCCTTAAGTGATCCCGCAGACTTTCCACATTAATTTCCGATTGCATTTTTCTTTTCCTTTGTAATTCAGTATCAGTACATTAGCAGTGTTTATGGGTTTTACCAGGAAGAAATGAATCAATAACTTCTGAAAATCGGCTCGAAAAAATCTCCAGTTCTGGGGTGAAACTAATCAATCTGAAAATATTGCTTGTTAAGTGAAAAATTACAGCTATTTTATAAATTGTATTTAACAAAAATCTTACGGAAAAATAATTTATTATAATGGTTTATTGTGCATAATGGATGATGCAGACTATATATCCGAATTTGAAGAGTTACTTAAAATTAAGGAATTCTCCCAAAATAGTAAGATGAAAGTACCTCTTGACTGTACTTATGAACTGATTGCAAAAGCATTAAAGGATGAGTACATTGAGAACATCGACGAAAAAATAAGACGTTGGGTTAATATTACCCATATTATGTATTTTGAAAACGTAAAGCCTGTTACATATTACCTCCAGTCCAAAATGTTATTCCGAGATGGTTTTTATGAAGCATCTATTGCGTTGTCAAGAACCGTGTGTGAAATGATATGTTACAATTTACTTTCTAAAACCCCTCATCCTTTTGGCGATCTTGAACTAATAGAAGTCCCTATATTTAGAGTATTTGTAAACTTTCTTGCAGTACCCAAGCAAATTAAACGAAGTATTTTTGAGAAACACATAATAGCAAAAATAGATCGCTTAGATGATAAAAACTTTATTAAATCGTCTTATGAGGTTGACAAATCAACCAATTCTTATAATTTTAAAATAGCATGTGGGCAAAAGAAAAGCAGCTTAGAACGCTTTTTTGAAATTTTTAAAAAAGTGCTTCAGCGATATTGATACTTTCAGAAATGATACCCATAAATATCTACATCGCGTCTATGATATTGGTAATAAGTATGTACATGCAAAGGAAATTCAAAATCATCCCCAAAAAGATGCAACCGAATCCTTAAATATGTTAGCACATATCTTATCAGATATTTATGGAGTGAAAACATTTCCCGCTAATAAAACAATAAAATCGGGATATGCTGATTTTCCTGATATTTGTAAAGGAATGAATTTTGCAATAGGATTTGCTCTTACTCTAAGCGATGCGCAGAGGGTATATTTCAATCTTCCAAATCAAAAACAGATTGATTTAATGATGCAGACCATCGGAACGTGGAATGGAGAATGGAAAGACGAAAAAGGAGAAAATCAAACTGGTGTTTTAACTTTTTTTTCAAATAGCAGGGAAAATTTGAATGCAAATTTAAAATATCGAAACGCAAGAAACATAGAGAAAACAGAACCTATGGAAATTAGATTGTTCGGCAATTATTTTCATTTGATTGGATTTGACAAAAAAGATATGCGGCATAAAAAAAATGAACATGTCTTGTTTGAGCTAGAGTTTTTTAATGACAAGATGCTAATAGGGCAAAGTACTGAGCATCAAGGGAAAGTAATTTTCAAACGAATTGAATAACGGAAAAAGATATAACCAAACATCATGAAGAATCATATGATAAATAACTGGAAATGCGTCTGAACTATGAAAACACTTCTCGATAAATTAATTGACCAACTTGATACATTAATATCATTTCTTGCATTATCCCGTGAAGATGTATTTCAGCTTCTGAATGACCATAGGCTTGCTTGGTTTCCCGAGAATAAAGATGCCCTTCCCGCAGTTTATGAAAATTATCGCAAACAGATTAATCATTCCGCATTACTTCTTGGATATTCATACTTTGAAAGCTTCTTAAATGACCTTTTGTTGCAAATTCTATGCAAACGCCCCCAAATGCTTCCAAAAGCAAAAAAAATTGATTATTCAGAAATTCTCAATAGTGCTAATAAAGAAACATTAATAGTCAAAATTGCCCAGCGCGAAATTCACGAACTTTTTTACAAAAACATGGCAGATACAGTTGATGAACTCCAAAATAAATTTAACCTCTCTATAACAGATGAGGAGAAAAATAGCCTCATTTTAATTTCATTTATTCGCAATTGTATCATACATAATTCATCTCGGGCGGATTTCCGTTTAGCGCGTTATGATGGTTTTCAGGAGGGACACGCTTTTGAAGTAAGTACTGAAAAGGTACATGGATATGGCTTGCTTCTTCGCTCCTTGGTCCGCCGAATATATAAAGATGCCCAACAAAAACATGGTATTGACGAGAATAAACAATAAATAATGAAAACAGAATTTTGCCATTGTCCACGAATGGGAACTATTTGCAAAAGAAGGAAAAAACATGACTAAAAAGAAATTTATGTTCTCGTGTGATGTGTGTGGAAAACAATATCAGCATGGACCACACCGACATGAAGGCCATAGACTGGAACTCTATGGTGGCATCTTTTGTTGTGATTCATGTTGGGAAGGGAACTGGGATGGCTGGGCTCCACACTGTGAGCAAGTTCTCCTTAAACATCTCAAAGAAAAAGGTATTCCCGAACCTAAACGGAATAAAAAAGGTTGGTTACCTCGGGGTTGAGTCTGTCTTTTTACTTTTTTAGTCGCTCCTGTTGTTGATATTTCAAGTTCAGTGCCGAAGCACTCCCTACAACAACAGGTAATTTGTCAACTGATATGATTGTAACTGTTGCCGGAGTTCATACAGCTTCTTGTGGACAGTTACCAGTTGCTGAAAATGTTAGTTGAGGTCGTGGTGACGACATTTTAGTTTGTTTTGTTGTAATTCTTTCCAAATGCCATTATTTTTATTTTTCGTTGCAGATCTCGTAGGCAAAAACTTCATACCACTTTTAGCGAAATAATATATAAAACAAACAATAATCAATTTGTTAGCTTGAGGAAAATATCAATGAGCGAGATACACCATTTTACCAGGATAGACTTTTATCACTTCAAAGCATTTGAACGTTTTACTCTTCATCTTCGCCACTTTAACATTCTTGTCGGTCCTAATAATTCAGGCAAATCCACAATTCTCGCTGCTTTTCGTGTACTTGCTGCTGCATTCCGTAAGGCTAGAACTCGTAAACCTGAACTCGTCCCCACGTCACAGGGACGTGCATTCGGATATGTTGTCGACCTGAAGGGTGTATCGGTTGCCCAGGAAAATGTTTTCTATAATTATGACGACTCTCGCCCCGCATCAGTTCGCTTCAAGATTTCAAACGGCAATGAACTGCAACTGTACTTTCCAGAGAGAAATGTATGTTATTTGATAGCAGAAACTACCGGCGTTCAACCCAGAAGTCCTTCTACTTTTTGTAAAAACTTTAATTGTCTTATTGGGTTTGTTCCTATTCTGGGACCCGTCGATCAAGTTGAGACTCTTTATCGAGAGGAGGCAGCCAGATTAGCTTTGTTTAACTACACTGCGTCCCGCAATTTCCGCAATATTTGGCATCACTATCCAAGCCAATTTGAGCAATTTCGTTGCATATTAGCAGAGACTTGGCCAGGAATGGATATTGAACCACCTAAAGTTGACTACACCTATGAGAAACCTCGCCTTCACATGTTTTGTCCTGAAGAACGCATCCCAAGAGAAATATGTTGGGCTGGTTTTGGTTTCCAAGTCTGGTGTCAGATGTTAACTCACCTTGTACAATCATCTACCGACAGAGCTCTGTTTATGATTGATGAGCCGGATATCTACCTACATGCAGATTTACAAAGACAACTACTTGCACTTTTGAGAAATCTTGGTCCAGACATTCTAATCGCTACACATTCAACAGAAATCATTACCGAGGCTGAAGCAGATGATATTGTCCTTATTAACAAAAAACGGAAAAGTGCGCGTCGCATTAAGAAACCGTGGGACCTAACTGAGGTTTTCTCCGTATTGGGGTCTAACTTAAATCCAGTGCTTACTCAGTTAGCAAAAAGCAGGAGGGCTGTTTTTGTCGAAGGTAAGGATTTCCAGATACTCGGGAAATTCGCACGTAAGCTGATGTATACTAAAGTTGGTAACCGTAGCGATTTTGCGGTAATTCCCATAGAGGGTTTTAATCCAGAACGTATTCGCAATATGAAAAAAGGGATTGAGACGACACTTGGAAACAAGATTGCTGTCGCCGCAGTCTTGGATCGCGACTACCGGTCACAGGCAGAGGTGGAAGCGATAGATCGGGCTTGCAAAAAGTTCTGTGATTTGGTTCATATTCATGATCGTAAAGAGATAGAAAACTTCCTCCTTATACCATCAGCTATCGATCGGGCTGCAGCATTAAAGGTGGCGGATAGAGGTAGAAGGAGCAATTGCGAACAAAGTTATGCTCCCTGCATTCAGGCATTCCTTGAGAACTTCGCAGAAAATAAGAAGAGGTACGTTATTTCTCAGTATCTATCTTCCCGCCGGCGGTTCCAGAAAACCGTATCCCCTGGAGTTGATGAGACCACTGCCGATGAAGCTGCATTGGATGAGTTTGACGTTCGCTGGAATAGTCCTGATATTCGACTGGCTATGATTCCGGGCAAAGATGCGTTAAGTAATATAAACGAGCATCTGCAACAGCAATACAAGATTAGCGTAACTCCAACCGCAATCATTGATGCAATGATGAAAAGCGAAGTGCCCGAAGAAATGATCAAGCTCCTAGAAGCCGTTAAGACATTTGCACAGATACGTCCTGGTCGAAATAGTGCATGTAGATAAGCCCTTTTTTAAAAAATCCAACGCAAACACATCTTCAACTGCGCAATTCCGCTTGCCGTTTACCCGGACAGCGGACGCATAATTACACCCCGACCACCAAAATGCTCATTTCCCGGCTGTTTCTGATGCTCAAAATCCGGCCATTTCTCGTGCGCGTCCACAAAAAGCCGCCGCTGTTCCTTCCAATCGGCGGGAATCTCATGCCGGAGCTTTGCCAGGGTCAGGGATTCCGGCTCGGTACCTTCCATGATCATTTTCTGGATTTCAGGGGACAGGTTTACCAGTTTGACGGTTTTAGACAGGTAGGATTGATCCATGCCTATACTTTCGGCCAGTTGCGAGATGCTTGCCGCTTCTCCTGCTTCCAGCATTCCCTCCCAGGTATGGGCGCGGGTCAGGTGCAATGCCAGCGGACTCGGCCCGCATTCCTTATCCTGAATTTCCAGCCAGGTTTCATCGGACTCTCCGGGGCGAGAATCAGCTTGCGCCCGTGCCACCGCCGGATTACCATGGGAACCGTCAATTGAATGATATCCTTAAAGAATTTACAGACTTGCGGTGCCAAATTGGCACCACAAGTTGAGATTAAAAAAAGACCTGATTAAAAACTCATTTCTTTTCCCTGCTGCATTTCTTTTTCTTGTTCGGTTTCCATTTCCTGTTTTGGAGAAATGTCCATATACTCCTCACGTGCAGCTATCAAATCATGCCCGGTTAGGTGTTCGGAATTTCTTTTGACACTGTCGTAAAGATGCTCGAAATCGGGGGTGAAGACTTTTACTGATTGGCGGCCTCGGCTGGAGCCGACGTAACAGGCGCGATTATCCATTTGGGCGGCGGCTAGAACGGCGTGGTCACAGGTTGAACCCTGACTTTTATGGCTGGTGGTAGCGTAACCGTAGGATATGGATTCAAAATCTGCCGGAATAAATCTGCCGTCTTCTAATAATATGTCACCATCTGAATAAATCTGCTCGATGGTTGCGGTATCGCCGTTGACCAGACCATATTCGGGATTATTGGCGGTGATCAGGATTTTATCTCCGGGGGTTAAGTCCAATGACTTCATAACTCCGACACTGATGGCGTTTTTCAACTTAGATGGTGACAAGCTCTCTCCATTGGTGAATATGAGTTTGTTTTTCTCCACGTTGGCAATGGTCAGAATATCGTGTTTTTGATAGGGAGTGCCGAATAACGGCGTGTTGAAACGGATGGAATAACCCGGCTTGTAAGTCTGGGAACTGGCGATCTGCTCACGGGTCCAGTTGTGATCCTGGAAGCAGGTTCTTGAGCGTTGTTCGCCTAAGTCCAAACCTGTTTCCCTGCGAACCAAGGCGTTCAGCGTATCTATTTCCCGGTGCGTTGGAGAAACCAGCAGGCACTTTTCCCCGCTGCTAACAGCATCGACATAACTTCGGGCCGCCGCTGATAAGTAATGATGACTTTTTTCTTCGATCACGCCGAGATCGTTTAAACGTTCCAAGCCTTCCGCAGTCCGGTTGTTTGCCATGAGTTGTACCGCTTTGCGGTAATGTTTTGGGATTTGCCGGATGATTTGGGAAAGCTCAAAATTCTTGATATTGCTGTAAAATTCGAGCACTTTCAGAAAATCGCCGGCTTCCACGGATAAATGCTGCCTGCGGTCCCCGACAAAAAGTATTCTGGCGTTATTTTGTTTTGCCATATACATCAATCTATGGCCGACTGCCGCGCTGACCAGCGAACTTTCATCGACGATCAGCACGGTGTTTTTGAGGATTTTCGGATTGTTCATGAACGACGCTACGGTCGTCGCATTCTCAAAACCGTCATCCTGCAAAACCTTGACCGCGCTCCTGGTCGGAGCCAGGTAAAGGGGATTTTTATTTGCTGCAAGCAGTCCGAGATGAACCGGCTTGAGTACGGTGGTTTTGCCCGCGCCTGCATAACCACGCAGGATACAGGCAAAATCCTGGCATTGTAA
>JBAYCO010000071.1:0-11462 GCA_041668685.1 Victivallaceae bacterium
AAAACAGATAACAAAAACGACGGGGTAAGTGATTTTTCGACAAATTTTCGTTTTGCCGCGCTTCAGGTATGCAATAATCAAGTGAATAGGGCTAACAGCATGATCTTGATTGACGAGGCAGATGAGATGCTTTGCTGCCAACGTAGTGGACTTTCGCCTGTGTTATTTGGAGATGCTCCGGCCGGGGACAAAGGAATGTTGAACAGTATGCTTGATGACATTAGAACTCCATGTATCTGGGTGGCAAATATTGCCGGTGAGGATTTGGATCCATCCAGCCGCCGCCGCTTTGATTATTCGATTAAATTCAGGAAGATATCTAAGATGCAGCGGGAAAATATTTGGGACAACAGTATACGCAAACACGAAGTAAAAAATTATTTATCTTCTGAACTGATCACAAGGCTTGCTGAAAAATATGAAGTCAGCGCAGGCGGTATTGACATTACGGTCAGCAATATAGCTGAAATGGTAAAGCATGGCTCCATAGATTCAAACCAGATCGAAACCTGGGTTGAGAAATTAATCGTGCCTCACTGTGAACTATTGGGGATACCCCCCAAAATTAATACCGGCAATATCAACGATGGTTATCTGCTGGACGGACTTAACATAACAGGAAGGGTTACGCCGGCTCAGATCATTGATGCGGCAAGAATATTTCGTCAGGAGCGCGAAGCGTATCTTGATATTTCTCCAGACGCTCCCCGGATGAATATTTTGTTGACCGGAGCTCCGGGAACCGGAAAGACTGAATTTGTCAAATATCTCGGCAACAGCCTGGACTGTCAGGTTATGACCAGAATGGCAAGTAATTTTTTAGATATGTTCGTTGGCGGCACGGAAAAAAATATTAAACGGGCTTTCCGGGAAGCGGAGGAAGAAAACGTTATTCTTTTTATTGACGAAGCAGACGGCATGTTCCGAGCACGGACAATGTCAAGACACAGTTGGGAAATAACTCAGGCCAATGAGTTGCTGCACGCAATGGAAAACTTTAACGGCATTCTTATTTGCGCGACAAACTTTGCTCAAAACCTGGACCAGGCAAGTATCAGGCGATTCACCTTTAAGCTGGAATTCGACTATCTCAACAGCGTAGGCAAAGAACTGTTTTTCGAAAAGTTCTTCAATAACCTTACAATTCCCAGGCTCAGTCAACAAGATAAGTTACGTCTGGATGCGATACCAGATTTGACGCCTGGGGATTTCAGAACAGTACGGCAAAGCCTGTATTATTTGGGAGAAAAAAGCGTTTCGCATGAAATGCTGTTGACCGCCCTTGAAGAAGAAAGTCATGCAAAACGCTATTCAGGCGGACGAAAGGAAATAGGCTTTAATTAAATTCCTGCCATGGCCCCCCGCTGGAAATTGGCGCTGTTTTTAGTATCCGAAAGAACTTGACAAGTTGCGGCATAACAAATATGTTTACAAGCGTTAACTGAAACCGTAAAAAAACAGCTTTCAGGAAACTTGTCGTAAAGTGTGCTGGACAGCCTCTTAAGGGGGATTTTCGGCAAAATCGTAGTTGCAATTAACGGATAAAAACAATGAAGATTTTGGACAAATTTTTTAAGATCAGCGAGAGAGAAAGCAACATAAGTACGGAACTTATCGCCGGACTTACCACCTTTGCGGCAATGGCCTATATCATTTTTTTACAACCGGCGATATTGTCGGGAAACCTGGGGCAGATAAAAACCGGTATGCCGGAAGATGCTTTATTCACCGCTACCTGCCTGGTTGCGGCATTCGGTTCGTTAATAATGGGACTTCTGGCAAATTACCCGGCGGCGCTGGCTCCGGGAATGGGGGAAAATTTCTTTTTTGTTACTATCGTAACTGTTTCACTGGTCAAGATTACCGGTCTGGCTCCCGGTTCTCCTGAACTCTGGCATGCCGGGCTGGCAATCGTTTTTATCTCCGGGATAATATTCGCAATACTGTCGTTCCTGAATGTCCGCCAGTTCCTGGTCAGGGCGGTGAGTCCTTCCCTGCGAAACGCGATTCTTGTCGGAATCGGTTTGTTTATTGCCGAACTCGGCCTGATAAACGGCGGGATAGTGAAAGTCGCTTTCGGATATTTTGATTTGTCCAAAGATATTGTTTCGGCGGGTTCGCTGGTGTTTATGGTTGGTTTGGTTACTGCCGCGGTGCTTGAGTTCCGTAAAGTCAAGGGAGCGCTGCTGATTGGAATCGGCTGCGGATTAATTGTCGCCCTCCTGACTGAAAAAGCCGAATTTATCGGGATATATTCCGCTCCCCCAAGTGCCTTGCCGATCTTTTGCAAGTTCAATTTTTCGCTGCTGTTGACTTATTTATTTAAGGTTCTGCCGCTTATCTTTATCTTCGTCTATATGGATGTGTTCGACACGCTGGGATGCCTGTTGGGGTTATCCGAACAGGCTGAAATGAATGATAAAAACGGCGAACCGCCAAATCTCAAACGGGCTTTCGCCTCAGACGCGATAAGCACAATGGGCGGTTCCATGTTCGGCAACAGTACTGTTACGATTTATCTCGAAAGTTCCGCCGGAATAAAATCCGGAGGCAAAACCGGGCTTACCGCGGTTATAACCGGGATATGTTTTCTGCTTGCCATGTTTTTTTCCCCGATAGTAAAAACCGCCGCTGGTTTTGCGCCGATAACCGCTCCGGCGCTGGTGCTTGTAGGAGTGGTGATGATGAACGGGGTCAGGAAAATAGACTGGCAGGATTTGAGCGAAGCTCTGCCCGCGTTCCTGATCATCGTCGGGATTCCGTTCACCAGCAGTATCGCTGACGGCATGATGCTCGGTTTTATTGTTTATCCGTTCATAAAACTTTTCTGCGGAAAAGGCGGCCAGATCGGTTTCCTCTCGTATTTTCTGTCAATACTCATGCTCATTTACTTAATATTCGTCAGGATATAAATGCCTCAAGCTGTTTGCTGATTTGATTTTTCCCTTAAAGATGCTAATTTTTGCAAAAACATCGAAAAAACATACTATAGAAACTGGATGTTTAATTATACATTATATAATTTGAAAATCAGTTCCGAAGTTGAACTGTCGGGATTGGAGAAATTTTGCGGTGATTCGTCGATTTGTGACCTTAAAATAACTCTGGGTGATGCGCCTCAAAAGCTTGGCTGTCCTCCGTTGCTTAAAAGACCATGTACCGAGATGGCTGAAAACGAATTTATTTTTTCCGCCGAAAAACTCGGAGCGAGATTTTATCTCCGAAACGGCGACGAAATTATTGTCGATAAAAACTGCTTCAAGGACAACCGTGCCGTTTCTATGCATCTTCTCGGCAGTGTGATGGGGGCCGCGTTGTACATGCGCGATCATATTCCGATGCACGCTTCTGCGGTACTGACTGAACGGGGAGCGGTATTGTTTGTCGGAAAATCCGGAGTTGGAAAGTCGACCACGGCCTGTGCTTTGCGGCAAAAAGGCTACAAAGTCATTACTGATGACGTTGCGCCGATTAGTTTGGATTCGGGGCGGGCGCACGTCCTGACGGGGCCTTCCCAATTGAAATTATGGGAAGACAGTATCAGCATGACCGGTATCGATGATTTGGAGAAAATACGGATCAGGGACGCTTTTAATAAGTATTACATAAATACAACCGATAAGCTTGAAAAAGATAGATATCCGGTCTTTAAAATTATCTGCCTGGCGGCTTGTAACCACAGCGGGTTTAAGCTGGAAGAAAACAATAATGCCAACGGGAAAGTAAATTTTTTGAAAAATAATACTTATCGCCGGGCATATGTGGACGGGTTGAACCGTAGACGGCAGCATTTTCAAACCATGGTAACTTTGGCGCGTTTGCCGATGGTAAGGTTTACCCGCACTCATAACAAGGGAGATTTTTCCGCTTTTATCAGCAAAGTTGAAGAGGTAATTTTGAAATGAAGGCGAATTTGACCTGGCTGGCCTCATATCCTAAATCCGGGAATACCTGGTTCCGGACTTTTCTGACGGCAATCCTTAACCCGGAACAGGCCGACGTAGATATAAACGATATGGAGCGTACCACAATAGCCAGTTCAAGGGAAATGCTTGAGAATTTCATCGATATTGAATCTTCGGAATTTACCCAGGACGAAATAGACCTGCTCCGTCCGGATGAGTATCGGGCGTTGTCTGAAGAGGGCGGCGAAAGAAAGTATTTTAAAATTCATGACGCGTTTACCAGAAACCTTGCGGGAGAATGGATATTTCCTCCTGAGATCACCAGGAAAGTCGTCTACCTTGTCAGAAATCCGCTGGATGTGGCGGTATCCTACGCCAATCATAATGCTTCATCCCTGGAGAGCGCAATAGAAAACCTGTGTGACAGTTCGCATTGCCTGGCAAAGAATATAGTGTCAGGCAATAATCAGATCCGTCAGAAATTGCTGACATGGCGGGAACATGTAAAATCATGGATCGAGTCTCCCAACGAGGTTTGCGTTTTACGTTATGAGGACATGAAGCAGACCCCGCTGGAAGCGTTCAGGCGCGTGACCGACTTCCTGGAACTGGACAAAACAGACGAGGAAGTTTTGGCGGCTCTGGATAAATGCAGAATTGAAAAACTGCAGCGGCAGGAAAAAGAAAAAAGCTTTATGGAAAAACCTTGGAGGTGTGATTCTTTTTTCCGCAAAGGAATTGTGGGAGACTGGCGTGAACATTTCAGCGCCGAACAGGCAAAACGCCTGATCGAATTCAATTATGAAACCATGCTTGAGCTTGGTTATATCGACTCGAACGGAAAACCTGTATTTTAGGAGAATGGAGTTATGGACGAAGCAACCGGAATCAGCAGAAACGGCGATATCGAATTCAATTATCTTGACGATGACGTTATCATGATGAATATCGAAGGATCTTCGGGATTACATCTCATCTCTACAAAGTACAAAAAACTATAAAGTTATTTGGAATATTATCCAACCGGTGCTACTATACGTCTTATAGTTCGTTATCTCAAAACAATTCGGAGGAATACAATGAAAGACAAAGAACATGGATTCGAACAGGAAGCTCAGAAGAAAGAAGCTTACGAAGCACCCAAAATCAGTTGTTTGCCCGGCGGTGAAACGGAAACCGGGGGTATATCGGCTCCTATTGAAGCCGGGAGCTATCACCCAACATCATAATATCTATATTCAGCGGCTTACACCTGAATCATATAAGCTTGTATAAAATGAAATGATAGCCGGGATACTTCAACGAAAAAATCGATATAAGCTCGCAAAATATAAAGATCTGATTTTTGAGACCTTGGATTTTTATAAGCATGCCGATAAGAGCGGTAACTGTCAAAGTGACCGGGCTCTGCTGTTGCAAACTACGCGCTGGAACACCCATAATTCCAAATATGACCCGACCCCATATATAAACCGTGAAAGCGGCAAGGTTTCGTTATTCTGGGGGCGGCTGACGAACAATGATGATTTGAGCGATAAACTTGGTTTGGCGGATAATGTCTGCGACTCGGAGATTGTTGTCCAGGCTTACCTGAAATGGGGTGAAAAATGTCCGGAATATCTTCGCGGCGAATTTTCCTTCTGCATTTATGACCTGAATCTCAATACCGTGTTTTGCGTTCAGGACCAAATGGGCGTAAAACCTTTTTATTATTATCTGGATGATGATGTCTTTGTATTTTCATCCACTTTGTCCACCTTTTACCGGTTGGATATGGTCCCGATGGATGTAGATATGGAATGGGCGCTGAAATATCTTGTCAGCCAGTCGAAGGATTTTGAGAAAACTCCCCTTGTGAATATCCTCAAGTTGAAACCGGCCCATCAACTGTTCGTAGGTCCTTCGGACAGCCGCCAAACGAAGTATTTTGAGTTTGATATTGAAACCAGGCTTGCCCTGAAGTCAGACGGCGAATATGCGGAAGCCTACCGGGCGCAACTGGAGAAGGCGGTTGTCTCCAGGATCAAAACGGACTATCCGCTTGGTTCCGAATCGAGCGGCGGCCTTGATTCTTCAACTGTCACGGCGTTGGCTTTGAATCTTTTCGACCAGCCTTTTGAAAACTTCTATACTTATGGAATCCAGGTGCTTGAACAGGAGCCGGAGTATTTGCTCGAACTGCACCGTTTCTACGCTAATAAAATCCATAACGGTTTTATCAGTTCCACTTTTTCACACGATATTGAATCGTTGACGCGGTCAATAAAAGTTATGGGATGCCCCTGTGAACATGGCAATTCCGTGTGGCACAGTGTTTTCTATAAAAATGCCGCTGATTCCGGGGTGCGGACTTTGCTGTCCGGTTTTGGCGGCGATGAATTTGTAACCAATAGGGATTTGTTTGCCGCCTGCCGGGAATTTTTCAGCGACAACAGTCTGCTTAAGGTCTGGAAAGTTTTACCGGGAAGCCCGCCGGCGCGTTTATTGTATTTATTGAAAAGGTATCTTTCGTATAATTTGAAACAGGAAAAAAGCGCAGCCAATCCTATAGCCGGCAAATATTGGGCGAATAGTTTCATCAAAGATGAATTTGCCGATTATTATAATCTGAAGGGTATGTTTGAAAATGCTTTTACAACTGATTTTACATATCGTGATTATAACAAATATTTAATTGCAAAGCATTTTAGTCCAAATATTCCCGTGCGGATGGGGAATTGTACGCTGATGGCTGATTCTTATGGAATCGATTATTCCTGGCCGCTGTTTGACGTTGATTTGATCCAGTTCTTTTTTTCCGTACCGACGGAATACAAGTTCACGCGCGGCATAACCCGGTACCTGCACCGGAAGGCTGTCGATGATATTGTTCCCCCAAAGATAAACTGGAAACAGGACAAGAAGCTCGGTGGTGTGATTTCCCCGAATTTTTCTGATCTGGAAGAATTATTGGATGACAGCCTGCATCCGGATTTACGCGTCCTGCTTGACGATGCCAGGTATTTGAAAATAAAAGACAGATTCCTGACCTCGGCTCCGAGGGATATTTCAGGGACATTCATTGGAATGTTTCTACGAAATCTGCATGCCCTCAATTTATGGCTTAAAACTTTTTTCCCAAGCGGCTGCACCTGGGTAAATACTCCGGAACAGGAGGGATTTTAAACTTTTATCCTGTACTTGACTGCGGCTTAGGTAGCGCCGCGTCTCGATGAGACCGGCGGCATGAAACGTCGTCAGGCCGCATAATTTTGCTTATTGCCGCTTTTATCGAAAGTCGGCCTGATAGAGTATATAAAGCAGTAATGGCTCACTCTTTTCGCAGGTTTAAATAGTAGCTCAAGCGTCGCTTGAGTCATGAACAGACAGACGTCAACTGGCCACCGACACAACCGGGACGGTTGTGCTACTATCACGTAAAGCAGCACATTCAGCCTCAGGAAAAGACTGAGCCATTACATAAAGCCACATTTTCTGGATTGTTTTTTGTAAAGAGCTCTTGACAAATACGGAAAAACGCTATATTCTATTGTATAGACAATAAGAATTTACGGATTGAGCCCATGTTTACGGATACTGCCCAAAAACAAACAAAACATAAATGGCTGAAAAGAGTCCTGCAAAACAAGATCGGCACTATGCATGACGGCCAGCGTTTTCCAGCCGAACTCGAATTGCACAGGGAGTTCAATTTATCCCGCATGACCGTAAACAAAGTGATAATGGAACTGGTCAGGGACGGATTTTTGGTGAGGAAAAGGCCGGTAGGCACTTTTGTTTCCAAAAACCGGTATCTGAATTTAGGCATTGTAATGCCGGGTTTGGGAACGGAGTTCAGTTCCAGTCAAAGCCCGTCCCAGTATCAGATTTTTCAGGGGATTCACAAATATTGCCATGAAAATTCCTGGGATGTCCAGATAACGAGCAAAAGAGGGGACATCCTTTCCTGGGATAAAATTTCCCGCTATAATATTTCCGGACTGCTCATAATAACTCCGGTTGAACGGGATTATGAGCTGATTGCCGAAATTCAGAAACGTCAATTTCCCTTTCTCTGTATAAATCTCCATTCCGATAAGATCAATAAGGATGTTAATTACGTAAATATAGATTATTTCAATGCGGCGATAGACGCCGTTAACTATCTTTATGAGCACGGCCGGAAGAATATTGCGGTAATAAATACTTGGGAAATGCGGGACGATATCCATCAGTTTCATATTGTGGAAGGATACAAACAGGCAATAAAGGAGTTGGGAATAAAAGAATACATTATTACTTCCGATATATTTGATGACCAGTCTCCGAAATTTCTGGCCGGTTTTATAAGAAGCAAATTTTCGGAAATAAAAAAATATGATGCGGTTTTACTTACTGACTCGCACTTGGAAACTCCTCTGCTGAATATTCTGCACGATAATAATATTAAAATACCGGAAGATATTTCTATCGTTTCCCTGCAGAATTCTAAAGAAAGCATAAGAAAAGGAATAAGCTCATACACTGTCGACCTTCAAGATGTCGGCTATCAAAGCGCTAAGTTATTTAGTAAAATATTTGATGACAAAAATAAAAATTTAGAACAATTGAAAATAAAACCGCAATTAATTATTTCCAAATAAAACAATTAATAAAGAAAATGGAGGTATTGAAAATGAAAAGACAACTTTTCACACTTATCGAGCTCCTTGTCGTGATAGCGATCATCGCGATCCTCGCTTCAATGCTGTTGCCGGCATTAGGTAAAGCCAGAGAAAAAGCCAAACAATCATCATGTGCCGCTAACATGAAACAACTTGGCCTGGGGCTGGCAATGTATGCCAACGACTATGATGACTGGTTTCCGCGTTATGTATATGACACGGATCTAACTTATCCAGACAGTGTTTATGGATGGAGTCAACGGATTTTTACGTATGTGGGTTATAATTATAATTCCGGTCCGGCTCTTTTTCATTGTCCGAGCGGTCTGCTACATCCAGCCTATACCGCTACTCCGTGGCAGTCTCGGGGCTATGCGGCTAATACTTTATTAGGATTATATAGAACGTATGATTGCATCCCGTGCAGACTGGGAAAAATTCCAATTCCGTCAAAACAACTTTATTTGTGCGAAGAATGGAGTAGCTCTGCCGCACAACTTGAATCGGGGACAAATTCGCGGTCAATCATGTGGGCAGTATATTCTAACAACAATAACCTTGCATGGCGGCACCAAGACCGGATGAATGTCCTGCTCATGGATGGGCATGTGGGAGTAACAGGGCCGTCATGGGCGACTGCTAAGGTTCAGAAATGGCCGGATATAGTATGGGGCTGGTACTCTGACGGATCTCTGTACTTTTAAATTCTGTTGAGTTGTGCGCCAGCTATGGCGGAAATCAGGCAAAGAAGAAGATTTGTATTTAGTAAATTTAAAAAAATAACAATTTAAGTTTTGCAGGAGGAAAATGAAATCATATCCATTATTTTTGAGCGCCGTAATATTGGGGGCCATCAGCGGCTTTGCCGCAGAACCCTCGTTCAAATCGGCAAAGTTGTGCTTTGAAATCAAAAATTCCAGGGATTTGAATAGTCGAAGTTTCGGAAAATGGTCGCAGTACGAAAATGTCAGCATTCAGGGAAACGGTGAAATTATTTGTGACAATACCGTCAAAGTTGCCAAACATGTCGGCGTCAGGCAATATATAACGCTTAATCAAAGTAAGCCTATGCCGATTACCTTTTCGGCTGAAAGCAAATGCGAAAGTCCCGAAAAAAAAGACGGCAAACCTGGTTATAAGTATTCCATCTATCTGGATATTAAATATACCGATGGAACTGCCAGGGGCGGGATAATTGCGCCATTCAACATCGGAACCCATGACTGGGAAAAAGCGGAACGTACTTATACTCCGGAAAAACCGATTAAAAGACTGCTGTATGTGTTATTTTACATGCGTCCGGGCAAAGCCTGGTTCCGGAACGTTTCATTGATCGCGCAAACTGCATTAAAAGGCAAAATTTTCATTAACGGAAGGGAAATCGGCGAAGTCCCGGCAAACGCAAGTGAGGAATTTCGGAAAGTATCGGTCGAAATTTCCAAAGAGCAATTATCGGCACTTGCGACGGTAAACATTGTCAATATTGAGAATGCGCCCAAATATAATGATTTATTTACGATAAAAAACGTTTTTCTGGAAGTTACCGATTCCAAGGGAAACGTGATAAAATCCAATGTTGCGGAGGGGGCGTTTACTAGTTTCAAGACCGGGTTTGCCAACTTGGAGAACGGCAAAAAAGAATATACCTATTACGGCGCGCCGCTGCCTGAAATCAAACTGGTTCTGCCGAAAGATAAAACCGGCCATATTGAAACTCCGGCTTTTGAGCGGAAAACCGGGGATTTGTACCGCGACAATACCCGGAAGAAATGGCCCGGTCTGGAAAATGCAGCTTTATCCGGTCCTAAACGTACTCTGTTGACCATGAGGCCGCATGAGTTCTGCTACTATCCCAAAGAATATATCATGGATATGATGGGGCGGTACAATGCGGACATTTTGAACATGGGGTATTATGACAGATTACTTGATAACCGGACGAGCCAAGGCAAAATAGCTTTTCTGAGAAAACATGGAATAAAAATAAGCCTGATGTACAGTAACAGCAAGCTTAGAAATCCCTATGACCGGCTGCCGGAATCGGATAAATATAAACAGTTCTTCAAAGTCCTTGCAGAATGGGCGCCGCTGGTTGATGTTGTTAATATGGACGAGTGGTATCTTTCCCCGGCAATGTTGAAAACCGAAGGGGCAAATGTTACCCAGATAACCGAAGATTTTATCAAGGCGTTTGAAAAATGGTCCGGCTATTCGCGAGAGGATACCCAATGGGCTTTTAAAAACTATACTTCCGATGATCCGAGGGCATTGAAAGCCTGGGAGTTCTGTGCTAAGGTACAGAACGATTTTGTCCGCGAATTTGTCCGGGTGGCAAAAAAGGCCAATCCGAAAATAAGAACCTGCATTTCGTATATTACTAAAAACTGGAATAAAAGTATTGCCTGTATTGACAGTGCGGTAAAGGATTTCGATGAAATCCTGCAGTGTCAGACTTACTGGTTCGGCCGCGTGGCGAAAGACCCCCTGGACAGTCCTTTAGTTACGGCTCCAATCGGAATGGGGAAGATTTACAAGGCTGAGCATCCGGATAAATTCCTCTGGTGTGGAGTAGATCCGTTTTATACTGGAGGGAAAGGTTACAGGAAAAAAGAATCATGGCAAAATACCTTTTACGAGACTGCTCCTGAGGCAGTGGTTCCATATCTGGCTCTCCTGTATGCAAGCGACGATGGGATTTTTATTCAGAATCCTGCGGGAAAACAGATTTTTCAATTTCAGTTTAGCGAGAAATTGAAAAATCATTATCGTTCCCGCCTGGGAGTTGACGGCGCTTACGTGGACCGGTTTGCCGATACGGTCAGTTTGGTTTCCAAACTTGTCCCGTTTATTAAATCTTATCGGAAAAGCGACGTTGCCTACTACTATGATCCGGATGCGGATTGGGAAATAACCA
>JBAYCO010000072.1:0-11389 GCA_041668685.1 Victivallaceae bacterium
AAAATCATAAAAAAGGATATCCGTTTGATTTTATCTTTGTCATTTATCGGTTTCCTGCTGCTTTTCGCTTTGTTCTACAGGTATGACTTTCGCTGTCTGCTCATTCTGCTGACTCCGGTGTTGGCAACGGTATTCGTTCTGGCCGCGATGACTTTCGCGTTCGACAAAATTCTGCTTTTTGTCGCCGGGCTGGGAGGAGTCGTAGTGGGAATCGCCGTTGATTACGGTATCCATATATATTCAGCCATGGCTTCGGGGCGGCATTTCCGGGGAGCGGCACGGATCATCCGGCCCCTGACCGCGGGCGGCTTGACTACTTTCGGAGTGTTCGCGGTGTTCATGTTTTCCGATACTCCCGGCTACCGTCAACTTGGGGTTTTCGCCGGATTCAGTATTATCCTGAGTCTGCTGCTGGCGGAATTTTTCCTCCCGCTTGTTTTCGTCAAAAGCAAAATTCCGGTGTTCGCCGCCGCCTGGCTGGACAATCCGGCCGAACGCCTGAAAAAATACCCGCGCGCCGTTTTTGCCTGCTGGTTGATAATAACAGCCGTTTCAATTTATTTTTCCAGCCGGATATCTTTGGCGGACGACCTCCGGCAACTGGACGGCAGCGGAGCGGAAATAGAACAGGCGGAAAAACGTTTCCGGGCAACATGGGGAAACAGTGAACGTCCGGCGCTCCTGGCGGTAAGCGGCAAAAACCGCGACGAGGCGGCGCGGCGAGCGGAAAACGCCTGTGAAATACTGCGCGGCAAAACGAATGGAGAATTTTTCTGTGCGACCGACATCTGGCCGTCGAAGCAGACCCGGAATAATAACGTAAAATCCCTTCGCTGTTTTGAACTGGATGAACTGGAAAAAACATTTAAGCGCCAGGCAGACGCAAAAGGTTTTGCCGATAATGCTTTTTCGCCTTTTTTCGATGCCTTCCGGACGGGGCTGAAAGAACCGGGAAAACAAAAACTCCCGGATATGTTTCAAAGCCTTATAAAACAGACAATAAATTCCCGTCCCGGCAATTATTCTTTCTTTATATTCTTCCGGGATGAACCCGATTTGGTGAAAATGGTCAGGGGACTTGCCGGCGGGGAAAACTCGGTCGCGGTTTCGGGCAACGCTTTTCGCCAGATGCTGTCCGAAGCGGTCCTGGGGAAAATATTCAAACTGGTATGTGTCGCTTTACTGCTCGTTGTCCTGATAACTTTTCTTTTGACCCGGCGGTTTTCCCGAACAATCCTGGCTTTGCTTCCGGTATTCTCGGCCCTGTTGGTGACAGGGGCTTTTTTTGAGCTTTTCGCAATCCCGGTAAACGCGGCGGCCTGTATCGGGGCGGTGGTAGTGACCGGGCTGGCGATAGACTATGGAATTTTCATGGCTAACGGTTTGGGCGAAAAACACTGCAACAAAATATTACCGGCAATAACTTTATCTTCGCTGACGACGCTGATCGGGGCGGGAGCCGTAATTTTCGCGGTTCACCCGATGCTGCGCAGCGCCGGCATCGTGCTTTGCGTCGGAATTTTTACCGCCTGGTTGAGTTCGATAGCGGTGATCCCGGCGCTTTGGAAGCTTTTCGGCAAAAATAAGCGTACCTTACTGCTCAGTTTTCTGGCTGTCATTACTTTAACAGGGTGTTCGACTCCCGACCCGTTTAAACGTGAGCCGCTGCCGCCGTTGCCGCCGTAGCCCCAAAACCTGCTGGAAACGTTCAGGAAACAGCAGAGCGAAAGTTTCAACGCGTTGTCAGGCATCGTTTTTACCTGGGGGCCGCAAAAAGTTTCCAGTTTGTGTATGGTTGATGTCGATCACAAGACCCGTCAGATAAAGCTTGCCGGAATGAACCTGATGGGAGTCAGGCTTTTTGAAGCGGCTGGGGACGCGCAACGGGCGAAATTGCTCTATTCAGCCATGAATTTAAAATTGAAACGCCCGGACGATTTCGCCGACGCCATGATCAGGGACATCAGCAAAATATATTTCGATAAAATCCCGCAAAAACCATATCTGATCAAAAAAGGAAAAAAAGAAATCATTTTTACCGTTTCGCCGGACAAATCCCGGACCATAAAATATTATTTCGGCGGTTTGCCTTTAGTTTTATTGAAAAAGCAGGCATTCAATGATAATATTTTATGCTGGCAGGTCAGTTATTACCGGTACGAAAGAATCGGAAAACATTTGATTCCGCAGGAAATCTTTTACCGTAATGAAAAGTACGATTATTATCTGGAAGTCCGCCAGAAAAAGATAACGCCAAAGGAACGTTGATGAATATATCTAAAGAAATAAGTTCGGCGCTCAGGAACGCCGGGCGGGAAAAAGACGGGACAATTTGCGGAGATGCTGTTTTCCCTCCGGAATTCGCCGGTTTCAAGGGGCACTTCCCGGACAAGGCAATCGTTCCCGGAGTATGTCTGCTTGAAGCCGTCGGAATTCTGCTGGAGAAAGTTTTGGGTAAAAAACTTAAGCTTGAAAAAGTCCTCTCGGTAAAATTCCTGAATATAATTCAGCCTGATGAATTGATAAATTTTAAAATAAAAATAGACGAAAAAGCTGACAAGTTGATTGCAAACTGCAAGGTTTTCAAAGACGATAAGAATGTATCTGTCAGCAAGCTGGAATTTGGAAGCAAATAAACGCGAGAAACATAACATGAAACAACGGCGAAAGAAAATTTATTTCGAAAGAGAGGAAAACGCCCCGGTGCCGATAAGCGCGACGATTGAACGCCGGGTATTGTTCAGCGACGTCGATGCTCTGGCGATAAGCTGGCACGGGCGTTACGCCGTTTTTTTTGAGGAAGCCGCCAACGAACTCGGACGGAAATGCGGCTTGACTTACGGCGCTTATTTTGAAGCGGGGATCGGCGCGCCGATCGCGCAATTGCATATAGATTACCACGCGCCCCTGAAGCTGGATGAATTATTTTATGTAACAGCTTCATTCATCTGGACGGAAGCGGCGCGTTTGAATACGGAATACAACATCAGGAACGAAGCCGGGAAATGCGTATGCACCGGTTATACCGTACAGTTGTTCATTGACCTGGAAACCCGTGAAGCGCATTGGCTGATGCCCGATCTGATAGCGCGCATGCAGGAACGCTGGCGGAACGGGGACTTCTATGACCGTTAAAAAAACAGTGATCACAGGTTTTGACCTGGTTACGGCTTACGGCGACGGCCTTGATAAATGCTGGAACGGAATGCTGGCGGCAAAATCAGCGATTTCCCGCGTAGAACGTTTCCCGACCGAAAATTTTGTTTCCGGCCAGGCGGCGGTCATACCCGGCCTGCGTTACCATGACGGAGAATCCCTGGCCTTCCAGATGCTGAAGCGTTTGCAAAGTAATATCCCGGAAGACGCCTGTCTGTTCCTGGCGACGACCGTGGGAGAAATAGATCTGCTGGAAAAAGCGGTTTTATCCGGCGGTGACGGCAACGCGGCCCATCAGCTCGCGTTTCTGGGAAAATGCCTGAAACTCTGGAACCTGAAAAGCGGCAGGCTGGTCAGCGCGGCCTGCGCTTCGGCGACTCTAGCTTTGGCGCGGGCGGCGGCAATGATAGAAAACGGGGAAATTTCCTGTGCCCTGGTCGCGGCGGTTGATTGCGTCAGCGAATTCGCTTTTTCCGGTTTTTCGGCGCTGGGCGCGATGAGCCCGGAAGCCGCCATGCCCTTTGACCGTGACCGTTCCGGCCTGACTTTGGGAGAAGCCGCCGGGATAGCGGTTCTGATGTCCGCGGACGAAGCGGAAAAACGCGGCCTGTCGGCTTACGCCGGCCTGACGGGCTGGGGAAACACCTGTGACGCCCGGCACATGACAAAGCCGGACGCAAGCGGTTTTTATCTGGCGGAAGCGGTCGGCAAAGCTCTGCGCAAAGCGGAAGCGAATCCTGATGATATCGGCGCGATAATGGCCCACGGAACCGGGACTTTATACAATGACGAAATGGAAACGGCGGCCCTGAACATAGTTTTCGGCAAAAGCGGAAAACCGATGTATTCCGGCAAATTCGGAACGGGCCATACTTTGGGCGCGGCGGGAATTATTCAGGCCGGGATGGCCCTGAAATCACTGAAAACCCGGCAAATACCGCCGCAGGGCAATCTGCGCAATCCGATGCCGGGAGCGGAAAAATTTCTATCGACGGATATCCGGCCGCTGACGCGTGAACGAATATTATCGATAAACGCCGGTTTCGGCGGTATAAACGCGGCGTTGGTAATTGAAAACCAAACAACGGGATTCTAATGATATATCTTGGCTCCGCTAAAATGGATTCGGAAAACATTTCGGACGGCAACGGACGTTTTTCCAGCCAAATAAACGGCTGGGGAAAATTGTACGATGATTTTATAGACGCCGGTATCCTGAAAGAAAAAATAGAAAACTTCGGGCGGATTTCGAAAGAAAGCAAAAGAACGGTTTTCAGCGTCGCGCTGGCGCTGCATGACGCCTCGGTCGCTTCGGGCGAATGCCGGAAAGATATTGCCGTTATCGCCGTCAATCAAGACTGCTGCCAAAACGCCAACCTCGCTTATTTTCAGGATTACGCCGCGCACGGCAGAACCATCGGGCGCGGCAATTTGTTTGTCGGCACCCTGCCCACGGCTCCCGGAGCAATGGCCGGAATCGCCTGCGGCCTGCATGGCCCGCAGTATTTCTGCGCGTTCAACGCGGACGAACAAATAGGCCCGGCGCTGAAAGAAACAAAAATGCTGCTCGAAAGCGGCGAGGCTTCCGAAGCGGTATTAATATTGAGTGACGTTGAGGCGGTCGCGGCCTTTGTCTTTGGGTCGGGGAAAGACAATTTGAATTATTCTGAATTGGATAAGGGAAACGGAGTTGCGGCCTTTTGGAAATTTGTCATCGCCGCGCAAAGGTTATAATTCACATTTCGGAGTTCCGGAATATAACGCAAGGATTTAAATATAAATACTTTGATCCTGATTTGATCTTATTTTTCGCGGTCTGGAATCTTCAAGCAATGAAATATTCGCGGACCGGTAGTCGCAGGAGCAGCCTGCTCCGCGACAAAGACGTCCGCCGGGCTGAGTCGCCTGGCCATACTGAGCGCAAAGGTCGCGGTGCGAGGCCGCACTCGCGACTACTTGTCGGCGAAAGATCAAACGGGAAACCGGAACGAACCCCGAAGGGCTGCCGCAGTCCAAAGAGTCTGCCGGCTCAGAAAAAATATGTTTACTAAAATTTAAAAATCATACAATCTATAAATTGAAACAATGAAAGTTTTACTGATATCGGCCAACATTTGCAGTGATCCCTATGTGGTTTACCCGCTGGGGATGAGTGTGGTTGCCGGAGCCTTGATGAAGGCCGGACATGAAGTAAAACAGCTTGATTTTTTGACAATCGGGACCTCGTTTGAACGCCTTGCCGGGGCGGTAAAGGAATTTTCCCCGGAAATCGTCGGTTTGAGCATCCGCAATATCGACAGCGTCAACAGCGCCCGGAAAAATGACCGGTTTTTCGCTGACGCGGCAAAAATGATAGACTTTTTACGGACTTTGGGTGATTTCCCGGTTTTTCTCGGCGGTTCCGGTTTTACCCTGATGCCGAACGAAATATTGAACCTGACAAAAGCCGATTACGGAATTGCCGGGGAAGGCGAAGCCGCGACGCTGGAACTCCTCGACAAGCTTTCAGACAAAAAAGTTCCCGTCCTGAACCGTAAAGCGGTAGAAATCCCCGGCGGAGCTTTCTATGACCCGGAAATAGTAAAGTTTTATCATGACCAGACCCACATGATCCCGCTTCAGACTAAACGCGGCTGTACGTTCAAATGCGTTTACTGCACTTATCCCCGGCTTGAGGGCTGCCGGATACGCCCGCGGCCGCCGGAAGAAGTCGTCGAGGACATTATTCTGCTGCAGGAAAAGCATAATGTTGAGCTGGTTTATTTTGTGGATTCAGTGTTCAACGACGCGGAAGGGAAGTATCTGGAACTGCTGGAGCTTATGGCAAAGCGGGAAATCAAAATTCCCTGGGCGGCGTTTATTTCTCCTTACCGGCTGGAGGATGAGGCTATCGACTTAATGGTGCGGACCGGTTTTTGCTGGGCGGACGTCGGCGGGGACGGCGCGTCCGATACCGCCTTAAAAGGCCTGGGAAAATCTTTCTCGTTTGAAGATATTTACAAACTCTGCGTTCTGTTGCGGGAAAAACAGGTTAATATCAGCAACAGCTTCGTATTTGGAGGCCCCGGCGAAACCGAAGAAAGCGTCCGCGAGGGTATAAAGAACATTCTTTCTCTGGATTGGCTCACTTCGACGGTTTTTACCGGAATAAGGATTCTGCCGGGAACGCCGTTGGCTCAAAGAGCGCGAAAACTTGGGATGATCTCCGCTGATCACAACATGCTTGAGGCGGTTTATTATATCGAGCCCGGCCTTGACCGCAAATGGCTGGAAGCGACTTTAACGGCAGGATTCAGGGGCGTAAAATACTGTATTTTCCCGCCGCACGCGAAAAATGACGAACTTCAGATGATTCACCGTATCGGCTACAGCAAAATTAAAAACCTGACGCAGCCCGCGGAGAAACAACTATGACGACACATTCCCTACCGGAAAAACTGAAAAACAAAGTCTGGTGCGTGATCCCGGTCTTCAACAACGCGGGAACGGTCAGGGATGTTGCCGAGCGCTGTCGCAAAGCGCTGGACAAAATATTGATAGTAGACGACGGTTCCACGGACGCGGATTTGAAAACGTTGTTCGCGGGAAGCGATATTGAACTCATCCGGCACCCGGAAAACCGGGGAAAAGGGGCGGCTCTCCTCAGTGCGCTTGATTTTCTGGCGAAACGGGACGCCGAATACATGATCACTATTGACGGGGACGGACAGCATTATCCTGAGGATATACCGCTTTTTTTCCCTTTTATGGAAAAAAACGCTTACTCCATGATAATCGGCTGCCGGGATTTTTCCGCGCCCAATGTCACCAACTCAAGCAAACGCGGCCGCGCAATCGCCAATTTCTGGATGCGAGTCGAAACCGGGTTGAAAATAGATGACTGCCAGAGCGGGTTCCGGGCCTACCCGGTAAAATATATTTCGCAATTGAAATTCCTGTGCCGCCATTATAATTTCGAAACCGAAGTCCTGGCGCGCGCGGCATGGGCGAACCTTGAATTTCATTGCGTCAATGTCCGCGCCTGGTATGACGCGCCGGAAAAAAGGATTTCGCACTTCAAACCGTTTTGGGATAATTTCCGGATTTCCTGCATTCACACCCACCTGACCGCCTGCCGCCTGCTGCCGATCCCGCGTAAGAAACTGGTCAAAAAGAAACAGGAAAAGAAGTTTGAACTGCTGCACCCGGTAAAATTCCTGAAATATCTGCTTAAGGAAAATAGTTCTCCGGGCGGCCTGGCGGCCGCCGCGGCGCTTGGCGCCTTCTTGGCAGTGCTGCCGATTCCCGGCTTTCATTCCGTAGCAATCCTGTATTTTGCGGTACGGCTCCGGCTGAACAAAATAATGGCGTTCAACATCCAGCATCTGTTCATGCCGCCTTTTACTCCAATTCTGTGTGTTGAAATCGGTTACTGGCTGCTTAACGGAAAACTGCTGCTCACAGCGAATTTCGATACTCTGGTCAAACAGTTGCCGCTGCGGATACTCGAATGGTGGCTTGGCTCCCTGGCGGCGGCTCCCATTTTCGCATTGATCAGCGGAGGCATAACTTATATTCTGGCGAGTATAATATCGGGGAGGGTCAGGAAAAATGACGAATGTTCCGCTTAGCGCCCGGCGCGGAAATAAATTCGGGATAAGCTTTTTCCATTGGGCATTAAAGACTTTCGGCATAAACCGCCCTTGCGAGTTTGTCTGGGCGATATGCCTCTACTATGTCCTTTTCGACCGCGAAGCGGTAAAAGCGGCAATGCCCTACGTCCGGCGGCGTTTCCCGGAAGCTGGGCGGTTCCGGCGAATGTGGTATGTTTACCGGATATTCGTCAGCAACGGCCAGGCGATGGTAATTTGCGCCGCCAACGTGAAAGGCAACCTGGTTTCCCTTGAATTTGAACATTTTGAACGGGCGAAAAATTATCTGGAAAGCGTTCCTGAGGGAATGATCATTATAACCTCGCATTTCGGGAACTGGCAGACGGCAATGACCAATCTGCAGAATGATCTCGGCCGCCCGATAAGTTTCCTGATGCAGCCGGAACAAAATGAGGCCGTCCTGGAGGCCCTCCGGCATAACCCCACCCAAGGGCGACTGCAAGTGATTTCAACCGATTCCGAAATGGGCGGAATGCTGGAAGTCATGGAGGCGGTCAGGGCCGGACACGTGGTATGCATAATGGCGGACCGCGCAATGAACGACCGGACTTCCGAAGTGCGTTTTCTCGGCGAAAAGGCGCATTTCCCGTATACGGCGTTTTTCATGGCCGCAAAACTTAACTGTCCGGTGATACCGCTTTTTGTCGCCAGAAAGGGAAAGAGGCGCGATGCCCTCAAAGTTTCGTTCGGCAAGCTTATATTTCCGGTTTTAAGCGGCGAAAAAAACGCGGCGGAAATAATGAGCCCGTATGTCGGGGAATACGCCAGGGAACTGGAAAACAAGGCGAAACTATATCCTTTTCAATGCTTTCTGTTTCAGGACGTCTGGGACTTTAAAGCCGAAAAAACTTGATTTTCAATCAAAATATGATATACTCCATATCTGAGTTTTGATTTTATTCGAAGGATAAACTGTAATGAGTAATGCAAATAGCGCGGTAAATGAAAAGATGTTTTCAGAGCTTAAAGCCAAATTAGTGGAATGGCTGTCTCTGGATGATGTTACGCCGGAAGAAATCGGCACGGATGACGCACTGTTCGGACAGGGATTGGGGCTGGATTCACTCGATTCAGTCGAAATCGTGGTTATGCTGCAACGCGAATACGGAATATCCTCAAAGGAAATAAGCAGAAAAAAAGAAGTATTTTCTTCCGTCAGGACATTGGCTCAATATATTCTGGATAACCGCACTGACTAATTTACGGGTTCAGTTTCATGGCATTATCGTCTATAACCGGAATGGGATGTGTTTCCGCCGCGGGAACCGGACTGTCTGCCTCTCTCGAAAAACTCTTTTCAAGCCCGGAAACTCCCCAGGTTTCCCGCCGGATTGCCGATAATTTATCATTGCCGGTTTTCGAACTCGGCGAAATTCCCGGCGCGGGAACAAAACAACTGACCGGAATCCTCCTTGACATGGCTTTGCGGGAAGCGTTGGACAACGCCAAACTGAACCGGGATAAACTTTCCGGTTTCAGGGTCGGGGTTTGTCTCGGAACCACAGTGGCGTGCCAGTTGAATGCGCTGGATTATTACCGGGAACTGCGCGCCGGGAAATCCCCTGATAACGCGCCTTTGCGCGCCTTTGCCGGTTCCAGCCTCGCGGAAGCCGTAAAACGCGACCTCAACCTTTCCGGCCCCGCCCTGAGTATCGCCAACGCCTGCGCTTCCGGAGCCGACGCGATAGGTTTGGGCGGACTGTTCATAAAAAACGGAGTCTGCGACCTTGTTATCGCCGGGGGAGCGGATGAACTGAGCCTTATTTCCATGACCGGATTTAATTCACTGGGAGTATGTTCCCCGGCCCCGTGCAGGCCGTTTGATGCTGAACGGCAGGGACTGAATCTGGGCGAAGGCGCCGGGGTTGTCATTCTGGAAGCGGAGGAACACGCCAGGCGCCGCGGCGTTAAACCGGAAATTCCGCTTTCCGGCTATGGTTCAAAGGCGGACGGATATCATATTACCGCCCCCAAGCCCGACGGCTCCGGCCTGATAAGCGCTATCCGCAAAGCTTTGGAGCAGGCGGAGCTTTCTCCTAGGGACATAGCCTTCGTCAACGCTCACGGGACCGGAACGGACAGCAACGACAGCAGCGAAGCCCTGGCTCTGGAAACGGTTTTCGGCAATACCATCGATTTCCTGTCCACCAAACGTTTTACCGGGCATACGCTGGGAGCAGCCGGAGCGATAGAATGCATTTTCACTGCTCAAATGCTTATGAAGAACGAAATTTCCGCCAGCGCCGGGTTTGAAAAACAGGCGTCCGACATGAATATTGCCCCGGTCAGGAAACTGACTCCGGTAAAAGGCGCTTACGCTTTGTCAACGTCTCTGGCTTTCGGCGGCTGCAACAGCGCGCTTATATTAAAAAGGATTTAATACGATGTTCATCAGCGGTATCGGCTTTATTTCAGGTGAAGGAATCGGATTGCAGGCGCTCCGGCAAACCTGCGCGTCTCCAGTTCCCGCTCCGGAAATAAGTGACGAAATCATAAAATCCTATAAATTTCCGCGCGACCTGCGGCGCGCCGACCGTTTTTCGAGAATGTGCATGATTGCCGGCAACGAAGCGTTAAGGGATTCCGGTATGGAAACGGATAACTGCGGGATAATTGTCGCCACTGCGCTTGGGCCGCATGAAACGACATTTTCTTTTCTGGGCGACCTCATTGATTATTCCGGAACAGAGGTTTCCCCGACTAAATTCTCGCATTCCGTGCATAACGCCGCCGCCTCTTACACTTCGATTTTCTGCGGGATCGATGCGTTTTCCCTGACCGTTGTCGGTTTCGACAATCCATGGGCGAAAGGTTTGCTGGCCGCTGAAATCATGCTTGCGCAGGAACAAGCCGACAAAGTCCTGCTGATCGGGGCGGACGAAAAAAAACTGCTGGCGGAGCTTTTAGGGAAACTCGATTCTCCGCCCGGTTTTCCGCGCGATTCCATTGAATGCGCCGTCGGCATGCTGCTGTCCGCCGCCGAAACGCCGGAAAGCTATTGCCGCGTTTCAGCGCTTGAGGAGAAAGACGCCTTAATTTTCAGCGGCAAAACAGGAACCGTAAAAAAACTTCCGGTTTCGTATTCCGGCAATGTCTTTTTCGGCAGCGCTCTCGATTGCGCCGTGCTTGCAGTGCAAAAAAGGTTGTGGAAAAACTAAAAACAATAAACTTACAAAAAACTTTATACGGGTATGTACATTTATAATTATTTTACAATTACATCTTCGCAAAGAATACCATTTGTACCAAGGTTGCCTGCCCTACAAGCAGTACAATAACTCTGTGGTCCTTCCGGATGTACGCAAGTTGCTCTTCGCGGAGTCGTCCCAAATGCCAGAGGGTATTCATAAAAAATATGTTGCTCTCCATTGTATTCTGAACATCCTGGACATGACTTTAAGTTTCTATGATACTGTGCTTGTTTTAATGGTTTACCACAATTTTGACAACTGCGAGAATTAACCCAACTTCCGCAGGTTAAAAAAAGGCGTGTTGATTATCAACGACTTAAGGCCAAAGCTGGCACAACGTCCCTTTCACATCTTCTCAAAAATGCTTGTCTTAACCGGTAATGTGTTCCA
>JBAYCO010000073.1:0-11365 GCA_041668685.1 Victivallaceae bacterium
ACCCGTTCCGCCACCGCCCCGGAAACAATCGTCGCCGCCGTCGCCGCAAACATCCCCTGGAAAATGAAATCGGTCCAATAAGTATAGGCCCCTTTGCTGTAGTCGATGAGACCGGCGGCTCCATCAGGGCACGAGAGCCCGAAGCCGCCGAAACCGAAAAACTTCCCGAAAAGCCAGTTGTCGCCGTTATACATCAGGTTAAAGCCGACCAGGGCGTAAGTCAACAATCCGATCGCAATGATCATGACGTTTTTAAAAAGAATGTTAACCGTGTTCTTGGAACGGGTAAGTCCCGCTTCCAGCGTAGCGAAACCAAGATGCATGATAAACACCAGGACAGTAGCGACAAGCATCCACAAATTGTTAACCGCAAACATCTCGGCCGATACTTTCGCGACAGCCTGATCTCCGGCGAAAACCGCTCCGGCGCCGAGCGCAATTACGCTCGTTAATAAAAATTTTATCCCGATTTTTGGCATAGAACCCTCCTGTTTATAGTTGTACGAAACTATAATTTTTTAAATTTTAAATATTGTGGAAGCAGTTTTAACCGATGGCTTCGACGCCGACTTCTCCGGTCCTGATCCTGATGCACTCTTCAAGATTGGTAACGAAAATCTTGCCGTCACCGATACTGCCGGTTTGAGCGCCTTCAATGATCGCGTCAATGGTCGGCTGGACAAAATTATGATTTACCGCGATTTCTATCCTGATCTTTTTCAGGAGGTTGACCTCCTCTTCAGAACCGCGATAGCTTTCGTGATAACCTTTCTGTTGTCCGCAGCCCAAAGCATTCGTTATCGACATCTTGAAAATCTCGCGCTTGTATAACTCCTGCTTTACCGAATTAAGCTTTTCCGGTTTGATGTAAGCTACTATCATTTTCATTTGTTAAAATTCCCTGTTACTTTATTATAACAACAGCATATGACGGAATATAATAGCAAAAGCCGTGCCAAATCTATCTTTTACACTGGGAAATCTGAAACTTGCTTCTAAAAAACATTTAATCGACGGCTCCGACAAAAGTCAAAAAAATAAAAAACGGCGGATGTAACGCCTCGGTGGTCCAGCGGGCGAAAGCGCTGGTCGAGCCTCTTGACGGCTCGAAATTTTGGCGCAACTTGTTGCGCCTGAATAAATACCGCTCTCGAAAAGCGAGGTGTTTAAAAAATCAGCATAGCGTATTTTTTAAACACATTGAGCGTTCGAGTCGGACCGTTGCAACTTTTGTCGGAGCCATCTTAATCAATATAAAAACAGTAAAAATTCAGACAGGCCGGCATTACCGCAATTACAAAAATGTAACAGAAATTATTGTCACTAAAGGAAAAGTACAAAAATGTAACAAACCGTTTTTTTAGTAATCGCTCACTCTTTTCGCAGGTTTAAATAGTAGCTCAAGCTCGCTTGAGTCATGAACGGAACAGACGTCAACTAGCCACCGACACAACCGGGACGGTTGTGCTACTATCACGTAAAGCAGCACATTCAGCCTCAGGAAAAGACTGAGCCATTACATTTTTTATTAGTTATAACGCCTTTTTTTAAAATTTCTATTGACAATAATAAAATTTGCGTGTATACTAACTGTAGCAATACAGCATGATACAATCAAGTGATACAGAAGGACAGGCTATGCTGGAAACGTTGGACAGGGAAACGGTAGTATCGCTGCCGTCGCAGTTAAAAGATATTATCAGGAAGCGGATAGAAGCCGGTTATTACACTTCAGGACGGAAAATCGACAGTGTCAGGAAGATCGCGCGGGAATTCGGGGTCAGTTCCCTGACGGTCCAGCGGGCGCTTAAACTGCTGGAGGCCGAAGACTATGTGACTTCCGTTCCGGCCAGCGGAGTATTTGTCAATGACAAGCCTTTGGGAGAGATCCGAACCGCAAAGATCGTGCTGGTATTTCCGGAAGCGACAATTTCCAAGGATATTCTTGATCCGGAAATATGGGGATTGAGTTCGGAAATATATCGGGGTCTCTTATCCGGAGCCAAGGAATACGGCGCGCAAATAAGTTTTGTTCATGTTGCTGAGAATCTGGAACCGCTTCAGGAGATAATTCAGCTTAAACAGCTCAAACAATATGATGCGGCCGTTTTCAGCGGCGTTCAGCTTCTCGATTTCCAGCTCAAACTCGCTCAGGAAATCAGTGTTTTCCAGATCGGCGATGAACCTGTACGGCATCCTGAAATTATTAGAATTGACTATGACCGGCTTGCGGTTATGGAAACTCTTGTCAGGCACGCTCGGGACTGTTGCTGCCATACTGCCGGAGTTATTTCTTATTACGGCAAAAATGAAAAAGAGAAACATTTCAAAGAACGTGCCGCGGAATTTTTAAGCTTTTGTAAACAATATGGTATTGCAACCGATGAGAAATTCAACTGGGAATTTGATGAGGCAACCAAGGGGGAACTTTCCGGTAAACTTAATAATTGTCTGCCGGATTTCATGTTCTGCAACCATGCTTATTTTGTAACGGAACTCTATGAAAAATGCGCGGCAAACCATATCAGGATAGGTAAGGACGTTAAGCTTGCCGCAATCGCTTCCGGAGCTACTTTTGCGGGTTTGATCCCATCCCTTACTTATGTGCGGGTTCCGATGTTTGAACTGACTCAGGATATAGTGAAAAAGGCTTGTATGCTGGTTCGCGATGAAGTTCCCGTATCTAAACTCGAACATTTTCTCGTCAAAGCGCCGCTCGTTAAAGGAAAATCCACGGTAATTTCGGGAGGTGAATGAATGGAGAAAAATATTTCTACCCGCCAAGAACAGTTTCGCGCTTTGCGCGACCAGCGGTTCGCCGCTGGACCGCGACCAGGCCAAACCCTGGACGACGAGAAAATCCTGTGGATTTTCCATTAATTTAAAAAAACGTTTTTATCAGGTTAAAACAAAAACATTAAAATCGGGAGGTACAATCATGAAAGATCGAATAAACAAAAAAAGACCTGTAAATTTGTTTTTAAGGATGAGTAATTTCACACTCATCGAACTTCTCGTTGTGATCGCGATCATAGCGATCCTTGCCTCAATGCTGCTGCCGGCGTTAGGCAAAGCGCGAGAGAAAGCCATTTCCATTAATTGTACCGGAAAATTAAAACAATGGGCTTATGTCATAAATTTTTATGCAGAAGACAATAATAATGAAATTAAGGTTTATAATTGGTGGCTTGGCAGTTTATACAGGGATACTTATTTGCCTGTTGACTGGAAAGCAAATCAGCAAAAATGGTATATTTGTCCCGCTAATCCGGTAACAGATATTATAACATACGGTTTTAATCCCGGAGATACATATGCAAGGAGACATACGCCCGTTTATGCAGATTATTTTTACTATAATACCTCAACTGTAAAGAATCCTTCCGGAATAGCCAGAATGGCTTGCGGTTATTCCTATCTATGGTATGATCGTCCTGAAGAAGCATGGATAAGTCCGTTACGGAAAGATCAAAGTACCTTGGCGTATTGGTCGGGACATGCAAATGGAGCAAACATCCTGTTTTTTGACGGACATGTGAACTGGACGGCAAAGTCAGACGCCTTTAAAGAAGATATGTGGCTTTTCAAACAGCAATAGAATTTCATGGAGAAATTATAAATGTTTATAAGGACAGTGATTTTGGTTTTTGCGGCAATTATATTTGCCGGCAGCTCTCTTGAGGCGGGAGAAGACAGTCTACAATACGGAGCGATGAAAATACGTTATGATTTCAAAGATGGGGTAAATCCCTTTGAATTCTGGATTCCACAGTCTAAGGACTTTAAAATAAATCATTTTGAGGTCGTAAATTATGAAGGCGGCAAATGCCTTTTTGTTGATGTCCAGTTTACCAACAAAACAAAACGTTCAATGAAATATGCCTATTGGAGGCTGCCTATTAAAAAAATTCCGGTTGAAGGACTATTAAATTTTAAATACAAAATCAAATACGGTCCAAATAACACAGCCCGCAAAAGCGGAGTGGGAATACTTTTCGAAGTACCGGAAATAAAACGTCCGGTCAAGGCAAATTATTGGATTAACGGCCATACCCTGGCTTCAGCCATAAATATTCCGGGCATTCCATCCCTGCCGTCAAAATCATGGATAAACTATAATAAAAATATTGTTCCTTTATGCTCGAAAATGTCAACGGAATATTCGAGGAAATATCTTGGATTACCATATGGCAACGCCGGTTGCATAATAACCGATATAGTAATGTTACTTGACGGGAAATGCGGCCGGCGCGCGCAGTTCTATCTGGATCATGTAGAGCTAACCGGAGAAATTCCGACTTTAACGAGCTATTTAGGTGTTTTGCCGGAGAGAGTGGCGAAACTTAAACAAGAAGGACGGGAAAAATTCTTACGCAAAAAGAATATAGTCGGAGAAATTAGAAATACTGCCGCTAAAATATCTGCCGCCGCTAAAAACTTACAGGTAAAAAAATATGCTGATTCGTTAACCAAAAGCGCTGATGAAGTTCTATGCCGTTTAAATAAAGAAAACATATTAACAATGTTTGAACGGGAATATTTCAACTATGAGATTGCCGCCTTCCAAAAAGCATTGAGCGAGTTAAAGACAGCCGGGAATTATAATGTGAACGTTTGCGGTCTTAATATTTATCTCCTTGATAATCCTGTTTTACCATTTAAGATACTTCCGGACGGAGTAGCGCCGGGATGTTTAGCAGGAGAACTGAATATGGTTGCCGCCCGGGGAGAATATGAATCCGCTGCTGTTGTGATCAATCCGGACAGAGATATTGCCAACGTTTCCTTGAAAGTTTTGGAATTGAAAGGAGAAAAAGGAGGGATTATACCGGCGGCAAATGTGGATATACGCACAGTAAAATGCTGGTATCAGCGAGAAGGAGCCTGGTTTACCAACCTTCCGCAAGGAGAAAACAAAATACTCGTTCCTGAATTGCTGCTAAAAGACGACAGTGTCGTCAAAGTGGATACTGCCGCTAAAAAAAACCTGCTTAAATTGAATTTTCCCGCGGGCTCCAGATATGAGGACCCGGCAAACATAAAAGGTCCGGAATTAGCTGATGGCCCTGACGGGCGTTATGTTTTTCCACCGGAATTATTTCCGTTCATGGATTCCGAAAAGTTTAAACCGGTAAATTTAAAGAGCGGAAAAAATAAACAGTTTTGGATAACGGTAAAAGTCCCGGATAATATTCCCGCCGGAAATTATACTGGAATTCTGAAGATAAATTCGCCATTGGGGTTGTTGGCAAACGTTAAATTTACAGTACGGGTGTTGCCGTTCAGCCTGCCTGCCCCAATTCGTTTTGACGGAAAAGAGCCGTTCGTATCTTCAATATATTATCGCGGCGGTTTAAGTAGAGAATATCCGCAGGGAAGCTGTTCGTCGGATATTCGCAGCAAAGAGCAACTTAAGGCAGACTACCGTTCCATGCTGAAACATAATATATACAGTCCTACAATGTATCAGAGAGTCAGGCCAAAGATAAAAAACGCCTGGCAATTACTTGAAAAGCATCTTGAGCTCAGGCAGAATATAGGCGTTGACAGTCAGGAATTATATTCTGATACAATATGGATTGGAGCGCGCCAGGAAGAAGATAAGATAAAATCCCGCGTGACCCAAGCGTTACAATTGAAGAAACTTGCCGGAAAATATGGAGTAGTTCAGCTCTATGTTGCCGGTATTGATGAGGCCAGAGGAGGGTTGTTGCAGAAAGAGAGAAAATCCTGGGAAGCGCTCCATAAACAGAAAATAAAAATCTATGTCGCTGCTTCTGAAGAAGCGCTGAAAATAGTTGGAGACCTGCTGGATATTATAAATTACAGCGGCAGACCGACACTGAAATATGTCGAGGAATGGCATAAAACCGGAAACAGAATATTTTGTTACGGAAATCCTCAGGGAGGAGTGGAGAATCCTTATGCTTACCGTAAGAACTTTGGTTTAAAATTGTGGAAATTAAATGTCGACGGAGCAATGACGTATGCTTATAATCATTCACGGGCGCCTTATACGGATAATGGACGGTATCGGGAAATGGCTATGGCGTATCCCACAGTTAACGGGGTAATTGAAACAATTGCTCTTGCCGGTTATCGCGAAGCGATTGATGATATACGTTATGCCACGTTGCTTAAACGACTTATTCTCAGCAATTGTAACAGTAATAAGTCAGCAATCGCAACCGCCGCAGAAAACTATCTCAACGGTATTAATAATTATGATAATCTCCACGACGTAAGGAATAAAATAATAGACTACATTCTCCAATTATTATGATCAAAAACGGCTTGGCACATCGATTGTTGTAACATATTACTTTTTTATTGAGTTCTGTAGAACCCCGTCCTTTGGGCGGGGTCATAGTTTTTCGGTTTGCCATTTTCATAAATTGTTCTGTAAAATCTTCAGCCATCCAACCTTTAGTCCCGCACGGCTAGAGACAGCCGTGGCTACACTGGAAAACTCTGCATGTTGAGGAAACAGGTGTAGCCGTCCCTGTCTCCAGGGGCGTAGGGAACGTTGCATGAGAGCTAAACTCTGGAATTCCATTAACGTCGCCTGCTCCCCTATGGGCATACGCGTCAACTTAAGATATAATCCGGTAATCAGAACGCATAACAAGTAGGCCGACTTTCGATGAAAGCGGCAATGAGCAACATTATACAGCCTGTCAACGTTTTATGTCGCCGGTCTCATCGAGACGCGGCGCTACTTCAAGTCGCAAATTAAGCATAAGGCAAAAATCTGAAATTCAGTCTGAAACAGTATAATTCATTGGGAAATATACTTGGTTATTGGATATTCCTTGTTCGATATTGGATATTAAAAAGGCTTATAATCGCTTAAGTTGACGCGTATGCCCTATGGGGAGTTTTAAGCAATATCACGTCCTTTGGGCGTGGATTTTGATTTATAACGAAAGGGTATCTTGCGCTCTGTATTATTAAGATAGGCGTTGCTAAAGCCGCATTTATTTCGCATAAGTTTTATTTAGTATTAAATTAATTACTTTTTTCGTTTGCGTTCTTGAAAACAGCTCAGTTGCACAGTAAAATTAATCATTTGTTTAAACAACCCTTAAAATTTATAGAGGAAAACATGGAAGTTTTGTTTTATATTCTGATGTTTATGCTTTCTGCGCTGTTTGTTGGTACGTCTTTAGGTTTGGCTCCAGACTTGTAAAAGTGGAATGCACTTTTCCGGGAATGCTTTTAATTGCCGCGGCTGTGTCGCTTTTGAGTTTTATTCCAACTGTGGGTTGGATTCTTTCCATAATCACTTTGTATTTTTTGCTTCACAAATGGACAACAGCCGAATTCTGGCCGGACTCTGTAATTCTGCTCACCGTTGCCGGGGCAATCAGATTTCTTGTCGGATTGGTATTGGTTTTGGTCTGGGCGTCCATTACCGGATAGCGCTGCTTTAACTCAATGCAGCACACTCTGCGCAGGCCGAGCCTGAGCGAAGCGAAAGGCAACATTCCCGTCCCGGTTGTGTTTGTGCTCAAGCGAGACACTTGAACTACATTAAAATACAATTTTTAGAGATACCCTTAAGAAGAATCACGGTTTTTGTATTTCAGGGTCAATCATTCTAATTTCCTTGTCCAGTTTTCCGGTTGCTTTTTGGAGCTCTTTCTGTTTGTGTTTATAGTATTGCTCAGCTTTTTCCATATCTTTCTGGAAAATAATCGTCTGGTCCTGTTTTTCGAGCGCTTTCCTGTATTTCAAATACTGGTCGATATGTTTTTCTTCCTGTTTCGTCAATTGCTGGTCCCAAAATTCTTTATAGACGTTCCAAAACAAAATGGGATTGTCATCCCGGCTGAAATCTATTTTCAGGACATACAGCATTGTCAAAGGATTGTTTTCATCCAGAACGGGGCGGATATAGGAAATAACATCTTTTCCTTTACGGATCGCTGGTTTATACCAGAAGGCGATCTTTTTTTTGAGGAACAAACAGTACCAGTACATATCCCTCGAATCAGTATATTTCTTTTTTTCGATATATTTCCCGATCGGTGCGGGAGCCGCCCTGTATACTTTGGTCATATTGACGCAAAAAGGGGGCTTCGCCAAAGGCAGCGACGCCAGTGTAATTTCCTTTACGGTAAAATGCTTCCTGACAAATTCGTCAAGATCCTTCATGACCGCGTCTTTGTCTGTATAAGTATCTCCAATATTATAAACCAGATTGTCCAACTGGTTATATACGGCCTGTCGCCTGTATTCATAGGTTTTTATCAACTGCTCTTCAGGAGTGTCTTTTTTGCAGGCGCAAAATATAGACGCAACGACAATTGCCGTGAAAAATATAAACAAATTGTTTTTCATTTTCGCTCCGGGTTACAGGCCTTTTACTGCAATATAAACCGCAACAGGCAAAAATGAAAATTCCACCGCAAAAAAAGCGGAATCTTTGTGATCAGCCAACCGGGCCGCAACTGCCTGTAAGGGGGGGATCTCGAATTCCGTGTTTTGGAATTATTGCGCGTTCGTAGTCCCGCGGTATTTCCGAAGAGTTCACGGGTTCAAAGACACCGCCTGGGACTACAAACGAATATAAACTTATTCCATCGCCTTGAGCATGGCGTTTTTTAATCTTTGAACAACCTGATGTTCCACACGGGAAAAAGACTTGGGTTGACCATAAATAATTCTATCTTTGCCTATCAGGTCGGCTTCCCGCCATTCCAGGTACGGAACTACCAGCAACGTCATGAAAATCATCGCCAGGGCAAGAACCGGCGTTAAAGTCTTTGCCAGGGCGCCGTAATACAAAGCATATTTCCCGTCCGACAATATGCTTGATAAATACCTGACAACCAGAACAATAACACATGCGGTCGCAATTATTACTCCAAGCCAACCGACCGCCATCAGTGACAGGGGCAGCGGCCCTTGTGGAGGAGAATAGCGCAGCGGCAGTATCGCGAAAACCAGAAAATATAGAATTGCCGTAATGCCGATTATGCAGTCTATCCGGCTTTTTTCCCTTTCCGGATATGCTATGTCCAGTTCCCGGCAGCGCTGCCTTATATATTTTCTGATCATTGCAAAGATCAGCGCGGGTATCGTTGCCAGCAATATAATGAACTGAGCGCCCAAAGCAATAAAATTACTCGCAATATTATATTCATGCCCGCCCAGTATTCCGGAAACGCTGATCAATAAATATACCGCCGGCGGCAGAATAATTCCCAGAAGCAGAACTTTGCCGACCAGTCTGGCTGAGGGCGCCAGCAGTAACGCTTTTTGCCCGGAACGCATTCGCCAGTAAAGCGCGGTCAGCAAGGTTCCGATCATGCCGATCATAAACAAGGCGTTCAAAAGCAACACGCCGAATTTTTCCAGAGCCGTATATTCGATTTTCCTGCTTATCGCAAAATCATCTTCCGTAAAATCAACTTTTCCCAAAGCGGGAAGCAGCATTGCGGCCAATGCACCAGTTTTTTCAAGCGCTTTCAGATCAATATTGCTTTCTCCGGCGTCCGCCTTCCAATTTTTATAAGGTTCAACAATCTTTTTTAATTCACGTTCGGCAGTCTCGGCCTGTTTAATTTTTCCGGCTTTGCGGTAAATTTCAGGAATTGTTTTCTCCCCAATCCCAGCAATCGCTACGTCAACCAGGACATCAATCAGAAAACCGGCGTCTTTCGTTACCTGTTTCAAGAACGGTTTCCACGGCGTAATTATCCGCAGTGCCTCCTGCTGTTTCCCTTCCTGCTGGAGTATTTCCGCATATTTCCAAATGCCGCGGACAGTGTTTCGAAAATTCGTTAAATGCGGCAACCACACGCCGGCAGCCAAAACAACCTGCCTCATGTTTTCACCGACATTCTGAGGTTTTCCCATAATATCAAGCCGATGATGCAGCATATCCAAAACGTATGAACGGCAATATTTCTTTCGCGTGCCTTCAAGGTACGCCTCGACCGCCTCATCCATCCGTTTGCGGTCCTTGATTGTAATAAAATATTCCTTTTCGGCAGTTTCTTTGCCGTTCTTAGTAACCCGTTTGCGTTTTGATTCTATTTTGCATCCTTTTTCTATCAGCAAGCCGGCGCTGATATAATCATAAAGGGCGTTATCCGGGTCTTCCAGCTTCGCGGTTTTCAACGCGGAAGCCATGGTATCTTCCCAAGCTTTATTATTTTTCTTTTCCGCCAGCAGCATGAGTACATAATTTGCCAGATAAACTTTATTTTCCGGGAAACGCTCCCAAATCGCTTTCTGCTGTTCAGACCGGGATTTTCGGCTTGTGTCGCCATAGAGGATAAGTTTTTCATCCGGCGTATATTTTTCAAAAAACCAAAATTTTTTATCCGTTAATTCTGCCGGATCAAAGCTGACCAAGGCGCAGATTATTACGGCAGGAATTAATAATGCCCCGGTCAGAACCCTTAATTTTCCCCGCAAGGACATTTTATCGGTATTCGCGGCGGCTATTGCGTCACTTATCTGAATAGTGTCGCCGAATGCTTTCAAAGCCTGTGTTTCGCTTTCCGCTTCGCTCAGTCCGGAGCGTAAGTTTTCCGCTATCTTTTCTTCGAGATGTGAACGCAGTTCGCTTTTAACGTCCAGCCGGACTTCCGGGTCGGCTTTCAGCCCGACGGTCAGGTCATCCAGCAGCTTTTCCAGTTTTGCCTTGTCCATGTTCAATTTTCCTCCAGACGCTTAAACAGCGGCGCTTAACAATACGTTTACCGATTTGGCAAAAATATTCCATTCCTCTTTCTTTTCCGCCAGGACGGCGGCGCCTTTCCGGGTCAGGGTATAATATTTTCGCGGCTTGCCGGTTTCCGCTATCTCCCATTCGCTTTCGATCAGCTTCGCGTTTTCCAGGCGATGCAGACATGGATACAAAGTACCTTCTTTCCATTGAAAGGCATTGTTGCTCTTTTCGTTGACGAATTTGATTATCTCATAACCGTACATCTTTTTGTTATTCAAAAGGTTAAGGATTATCGGCTCCGCAATGCCTCGCATTAAATCACCATTAACAGCCATAATACGCCTCCTGCTTCGGGGATTAAGTTTTAATACCTTGCTTGTCTATGTATAATACATCGACACAAGAGGTATGTCAAGAGGCAATGTATTTTTTTATGATATTTTTTTGCGACCGGCAAAACCCCATATGTTTATTTTATTCTGTAAAACCCCGTCCTTTGGGCGGGGTCATAGTTTTTCGGCTCTGCCTGAACATTATTGAGGTAATATCGTGTTTGTTACAAATGAACGCGGCACAACCTGAATGTAGCACACTCTGCGTAGGCTGAGCCTGAGCGTAGCGAAAGGCAACATTCCCGTCTCGGTTGTGTCCCTTTGCTTAACAACGTTTACCAATTTATGA
>JBAYCO010000074.1:0-11363 GCA_041668685.1 Victivallaceae bacterium
GGACTTTACGGTTTGGATATATTCCGGTAAGGAACTCAGTTTAACACCGCCCCGCCCAAGCGCATTCATTCCTTTTATGAGTTCCGGGAGATTGCCTTGGGGCGCCATATGGTCCACGCCGTTCAGCATGAGGAAAGGCGGCTGGGCGAGAGGGGCTTTTTCAATGATCATTTCTTTCGCCCGGATCAATTTTTCCCTGGCTTCGGAAGGGTTTTCCGGCAGTTCGTAAATATTGGCGTAACCGGTAGGCAGCCAGACGGTCAGGGCTTCGGTCCCGTCCGGGGCGCGCCAGATGAATTCGGTATTCAAGCTTTCGACCCCACGCCAGATAACCGCGTTATCAATCCCGAAACCGCCGAATATCTGCGGCAGTGCGGCGATATGGCCGAAAGTGTCGGGAATATAACCGACTTTCATCACTCCTCCCAGCCGTTCCGCTATCTGATGTCCGATCAGCAGATTGCGGATCAGGGATTCGCCGTCCGGCAGGAATTCGTCGGGGAGGATGTACCAGGGCCCGATTGAAAGGCGTTGCGTGCTTATGTAATGATTCAGGAGTTTTTCATTTTCCGGTTTTATTTCCAGATAATCCTCCAGCACTACGGTCTGGCCGTCAAACATGAATTTGAATTCCGGATTGTTTTCCAGTACCTCAAGCAGATAATCCACCATTTCAACCAAGGCCGCCCGGAATGTCTGAAAAGTCAGATACCACTCCCGGTCCCAGTGCGTATGGGAGATGATATGGAATATATTCTTGGAAACAGAATTCATTTACCCGTCTCCTTATCTGCTATATTAAAGTCAGTTTCCGCCATCTGGCCGCTGACAACTTCCGTCGCCCTGATCGTGTATTTTCCCGTTTTTTGATTAAATGCCAAAAACAGTTTATCCGCGATCCTGCCCTGCCGGGATAATAAATTTCTGCTGTAATATGGAATGACATTCCCGTTTACGTCCAGTATTTCAATTCTGAAAACATGGTTGGCGGGAGTATATCCGGGTATTTTTAGCTCAATTTTGAACTGTAAGCGCTGTCCCGGCTCGATAACTTTTCTGTCGGCGCTTAACAGCGGCGCCGGAATTTTATACGGCAGTAATGCGTATAAACGGGGATGTGAACCGGATTCCGTTTCCGTACGGTTGTCGAAACCACAATATTTATGCTCCGTTACATTGTAAATATGGCGTTTGGGGCCGCTGAACACCAACCTGCTTTTCCCGGAATTTTCCGAACCTGCCGGTAAAATCCCCACGCAGTCCAGATTTTCCGAAAAGAAATGCACGAATTCGTATAAATTCGCATCGTCGGCCGCAGTTCCGGGACGAATACCGCTTTTCGCCAGAAATGCCGCAATTAGTTTCCGGAAACGTTTTCCTTCCGGTTTCTGCCTGTATGAACTGTAACGGTCAAAGGCAAAATTAAAATACAGGGTTCGTCCCCGGCCGAAAGTATTTTTGACCAGCACCGGTGCGGCATCTGATTTCAGCAGTGGTTTTCCGTCAGTCAAAGTTACGTTTTCTTCCACTTGGCCGTTAGCCCATATACCGGTATCGACGAATATTCTCGCGTGTTTGTTTCCCCGGCGTATTCCGAACAGCTCATTCACAAGACCGCCGCCGCTTTTATTGTACCAGCCGGTTCCAATATCGGCAATGACAATGCCGCCGCGCCGGACGAATTCCCTGACGGCTTTAATTTCCTTATCGTCCAGAACTGAGATATACGGCAACACCAGCACTTTGTATTTTTCCAAACCGTTTCCTTTTAGGTTTTTCGGAGTAATGTATGTATACTGGAAACCGGTATCTTCCAGAAGCTGAATAAATTCCGAACGGGATTTGACGGATGAGCCGAAAGACGGACTAAAAGTGGACGCGAACATGGAAGCTTGGGAATAGAGCACGGCAATATCGTCATTGTCGCGCGTCATATTCAACAGGAGTTTGCCGATGCCGCTTTTTATTTTGCCGATTTCCCGATACGCAACGGCAAACGCGGAAAACGGCGCGAAATCGCCTTTGAACAGCGGCCATAAACTACCGGGAAAAGCATTATAGAGGGTAACGGAACCGAAAGCGTGGAACAAGTACATCCACGGCCAGGTTTCAGCTTTACGACTGTCGTTGTCATAGCCACCGAAAAATGTATAGCCCAGCGGGTTATTGTTCTTGAAAGATCGGACAGCTTCCAAAGAGTCGTGATTATAGTATGGCGAACAAAATCCCAGGACGGAGCATAAGCGCGGATAATTAAGGCCATTAAAACTGTTCGGGCTACCCGTTCCGTCTATTCCGACCAGGGCATCCGGATCAATTTTATTAATTATTGCCGCGGCATACGCATGAACATCGCTGAACTTTTTTTCCATATATTCCCGATGATCCATCCACATCCGCATTTTTTTATTCTGTATCGCGGCTTTCAGCGTTAGTGGCCGGATGCTTTCCCAGTCAGGTAAAACTGTATCCCAAGCTGAATTCAAAGACTTCAAATCGTTGTATTTGTTTTTCAGATAGATAATGAAATTCTTCCGGCAGTTTTCGGAAAAACAATAATCCGCTCCCATGGGTCCGATCCGGTTTTCGTCACCGATCGAATAACCGATTGGGGAATATTTCACACAGGCGCTGACGCGGTGAGAGAGAATGGTTTTTAGAGACTTGAGATAATCAGGACAGGACAAACAGGGTTTTCGGACGTTTGCGTCCTTAGAATAATCCCTGAAGCGAGTGAGATAAGGCAATACTCTGAGATTCAATTCCGAAAATTTCAGGCAGGTTTTCTCATAAACGCCGCTTCGCGGAGCATTGCCCTTAAGAAATCCCCTGGCTACTAAAACCCCATTGATATTATACTGATATCTGGAAGACAGGGTTTTCCAAAAGAGCATGTTCAGATAATCATTTCTTTCAGAAGAATCTATCCCCCATAACAGCAATTTGAAATCATCCGGATTGGGAAAGGTAATTTCATAAGCCAGCGGTTTCGACTGTGTCGTGAAAAGCTTTTTATCATTTTGTAACAGGGTTGTTTCCACATACATGATATTGGTTAAGGATTCTTGCGGATCGAGTTCAAATTTCAGTTCGTCCGCGGCATTCCGAACAACGGTGTCTACTACCCTCTGATAATTATCCGTCAACTTGATTTTCAGCGTGGCGTCAGGCGGCACGGACTTTGGAAAAACAATTTCACCCCTGACTTTATCGCCCGGTTTATAAGCTGTTTTTTCCAATTTAACCGTATAATCCGGTGAAGCTTTGACCTTTATCTCGGTCAAATCAAAATCGACCAGCTTTTTATCCTCATGCAAACGCAAAACCGCAATATACCCGCCGAAGTCCAGCCGGGGAATCGAAAATTTACATTTCCCCCCGGATATTGCAAGCGCCCGGCTTCGGTATTTTTCTTTGCCGGCGGCATCATATACGGTAAGATCCGCGTTTATTTTATTTCCCGTTTTAATTTCGGCGTGAATTGCCCGTTCAGAGGCTGAATATGAAATATTTTTTACAGCATAGCGGGATTGTCCGTTGAATAAATATAACAGGATTTTACTTATCATCGCCTGTGAGAATTCGTAATCCCAGTAGGAAAACACCATCGGGGTTACGGCGTTGAAATTATTTTGAGGGTAATTGGAAATTTGGATAATTTTACCTTTCCCTTTTTTCCCATACCTGATATCGCTTTTCTTAAACCGCGCGGCTCCCAATCTGCAAACAGGCTTAAGTTTTATGTTCTCAAAAGGATTTTCCCATTTGATGTCCAGTGAATTTATTTCTCCGTTGTCATGTCCAGTCAACAACAGTATGGCCCCGCTTTCCACCGCTTTAAGAATTTTTCCCCTTTGGGCAGTTTCGATCTTTCGCCATGGGATATTTCCAATTATAATTAATTCCGGCCGCCTGGATAAATATTTGTCAACAAGACGCATTGCGGCCGCCTTGGGAATATTCCACCAGGCCGCGTCAAAGTTTTGATAGGTATTGAGAGGAACCGGCATAATTTCAATATTATTTATCCGTTCCTTCAGTTCGACAATATCTCTCTGGGCGGTTGGAGGATAGATCGCAAGACATGATATTGAAGAGTTGTTTTTTCCCGCAATTGAAGGCATCCATTTGATGTGGGGAGTTTTAATCGTCGTATTCAGGGAAACAGAAATATTGTTTTTCGTTTCCGCGGGCAAATGGTGTCTTGCAATGTTGGATATCCTGACCTCGTCTATTAAACCATTCCAATAACCGCCATGATAAGAGCCTATTATAAGCGGCAGGGCGACGGGGGAAAAAAAACCGCCGGTAAGTTTTCGCAAATTAACCAGCTTCCCGTTTATATACAACCCGGCCCGTCCATTTTCTACAATACCCATAATATGGGACCACTCTCCGACCGGCGGCAGTCCCGCCGCACATAACTGGGAAAAAATTTTTTTATCCCGGCGCAGACAAAACGACATTTTATTGTACCATGGACTAAGCAGGTAGCCGCCGGCTGCATTGTATTTATTTATGATTCCGGGAGAACGTCCGATATAGCCGTGAGGTTTTACCCAGGCCTCAATTGTCATTTCACGGGAATCCCGCAGATTCAAGGATTCGGAATCCGGGATTTTCAGGTAGGCGCTTTTCCCGTCGAAATATAAGCAGCCACCGAATCTGCCCTGGGCGGAATATTTTGCCGTATTGTAATCCGGGTGATTTTTAAAAGCGGATGAATCTTGCGGCAGACCGTCCGCTTTATCGAAATGCAGTAATAATACTGTATTCGGATCAGCGCGAAACGGTTTATCCGGCGCGGTATTGCCGGCAACCTGAAATTGACCGAAAAATATTGAAACCAGCAGCCCCCAAAACAAGAGAAGGTAATTATTAGCGAAAAGTTTCCTTCCAGATTGATTGATTTTGGTACCTGTATTTTGCACAATACTCTCCTTTTCGTGAATTTAACCGGCTCCGCCGGAACTTTTAGTACGAGTCCGGCCACACACCGTGACCGATAAAGTTTATATCCGTCTTTAAGACTTTCTGCGCTGGAGCAAGGCTGCTCCCGGCGCTACTTAAAACTACTTTTTTTATCCTGTATTATCCTGTCAAAATAACAAATTCTTTTAAATTAGTCATTTTTCCAGGACAGTTAAAACACAACTCGTTTTTTTGGGTTTCCTGAAATATTTCTCTGAGCGATCATGTCATAAAATCACAAAATGAACCGGGTTGTGTTTTTCACATGGCGTGAACATAGAATATTTAACAAAAATTTCGAGCTTCTTTTTTTATTTCTTAATTTCAGTTTCCGTACCAGAACAGATAACCTTCAGATGTCGAAGTTGACGACGGAACCGGACACGCATGAGAAGCGACATGAAAATCAAGATAGAGAATGTTCATCCTGTTTTGGTGGATATACTTCAGATAATCGGGCAGGCTCTCTGAAAGCCGGCAACTGTTCCCTTCCATAATACAAGCGCATCCCGAAGTTTTTGAGAACTGCGTATATTTTTTATATCCTACAGTGTCTTTGTAACCCATATACACATTCGCCGCATAAGAACACGCAAGTCTATTCGAGGCATACATCGCGGGAGATTTATCCGCAGGACAGAGGAATTTAGCGTGAGTGTAAATGTCACTGTTATTTATCCCCAGGGATTTGGTAATACTATTGTTGTATATCCAATAACTGCCGTTATATTCGGTATTGGGTAAATAGTCATTATAGTCAGAAACATAAAAATTCCAAGCCAGTCCTATCTGTTTCTGCTTCCCCGCACATTTAATTCCTTTGGCTTTTTCACGGGCCTGGTTAAGGGCCGGCAACAGCATCGAGGCGAGGATCGCTATGATCGCGATCACGACGAGCAATTCAATGAGTGTGAAAATCTGTTCTGCTTTGAGCATTCGCTTTTTCATTTTTCTGTTCTCCTTGGAATTTATGGGGTTAAGATTTATTACGGAATCATACATTATGCGAAATTCATCATGTTGAGTTTTTTATTCATCATTTCAAGCATATACGAACCATTTTTGTAAAAATCCGGATTGCTCGACTGCCTTTCAATCAGGCTCACAGGCTGAATGATTTTTTTAACAGGCGAAAAATCCTTATTTCTGAGCCGGCAGAGCAACAGTTCCGCCGCGCTTTTTCCTATCTGAAAAAAATCAACCCCGACAGTAGTGAGTGGAATTTCGGCAAATAAGCCAAGACTGCCGTTGTCAAAACCGGCCAATGCCATATTTTGGGGGATTTTGATCCCTTTGGCAAGCAAAACTTTCATGGCCAAAACAGACAGTCCATCAGCCGTTGAGGTAATAGCGGTCGGCGGAGATTTCAATTGCAGCAGTTTATTTACTATGGAACTGATTTCTTTCATATAACTGTGATTAAAATCTTCTCTAAAAGGAAGTTGCCGCACAAGGTCGGCGTCGAATGGTATTTTGTGATCTTTCAATGCCCCCAGGTATCCTTCCAGTCGTTCTCTAACTACGGAAGACTGACTCGGCGCCACAATATGGGCTATCCGGCGATGTCCCTTCCTGATCAGGGATTCGGTTACGTCATATGAGCCGGAATAGTTGTCCACCCCGGAATAGTCGCATTCAAAATTTTCATAATAACGGTCAACAAGAACAAACGGGAAATGTTTTTTCTGTAAATTTTTAAAAACGGCGGCGTTATGTTTGTTCTTTATTATCAGGGGATAAACGATCAACCCGCTGATTTCATCAGCCAGTTCCTCGACAATCTTTTTTTCCGTCTGGAAATTACCGCCCGAACATTTTACCGTTAAAAGATAACCGTTTTTTGAGAGGGTTTCTTCGATCCCGTTAATTATTTCGCCGCAATCCTGATTTATATAATATCCTATAAACGCAACTGTTTTTGATGCGCTTTTTTCCTTAACAAAAGTGCCGCGTCCGGGAATTCGTTCCAGCAAGCCTTCCCGCACAAGAGTATTCAGCCCGGCGGCAACGGTCCGTTCATTAATTTTATATTTGCGGGCGAAATCGCTGTCGGAAATCAGGCGGGACCCTCTTTCCAAAGCCCCTGAAAAAATCTGTTCCCTGACCGTGTCGGCAATGATGACATGTTTAGGTTTTCTACTGGTCAACTCTGTTATTTTGTTCATTAAAAGCGCTCCAGGTTAGACGCTAGCACTGCATTATCAACGTATGACTACATTAATAATACAGTGCAAAAGGTAATTTGTCAAGGTCTTTACATGAAAAAAGGAAAAGTTGGTTCTTCTCAAAAATAAATTTCTCTGGATGAACTTTTGGTTCTTCTGCGTTTTGTGCCACAAACCCAGAGGAGTCAGAACCCTGACTGTTATGTCGAGTGTAATTTGAAAATAAAAAAGTTTTTATTTTATTCTGTAAAACCCCGTCCTTTGGGCGGGGTCATAGTTTTTCGGCTCTGCCTGAACATTATTAAGGTAATATCGTGTTTGTCACAAATGAACGCGGCACAACCTGAATGTAGCACACTCTGCGCAGGCTGAGCCTGAGCGTAGCGAAAGGCAACATTCCCGTCCCGGTTGTGTCCCTTTGCTTAACAACGTTTCCCGCTCCCCTATGGGGAGTTTAAGGCAATACCACGTCCTCTGGGCGTGGTTTTTTATTTTTTTTTAATTATCCGCAGGATTTTTTTTGCCTTGCGCAAAGAGCATGTTATATTAATATAAGAAACGCTTGCAGAGACCGTTAGGATAAATACGGTTTCAGTTTTGCAGGCTGAATCCTGGTTTGAGCTGCATTACAGCCCCCGGGGATGTTTGACAGTTGAGAATCAGAAGCCGCTTGCAAAAGCGTTCCTATGGAGTATGCGCGTTCCTGAACGCTCATATATGTGGTCGAAATAGTTATCTATTAACGAAATGGAGGGCACAAATGGGAAAGGATGTCTCTACTAATTCTCCCGGAAAAAGTCAGGAAGCTGCACAGGATGAGCTTATCGCCAGAATAGACCAGCTTGAAAAAATGCTGATCCACACCAAACAAAAACGAGTAGCTCAAAGTATTGTCGTATGGACCTGCACGGCAATTATGGTAGCTGTGTGCGCCTGGTTCCTTATTTCATTTTCTCAACTTGTCGCGAATTACGATACCGGACAACTGGTTCAGGGACTGCGCAGCAATTCCGACATTATCATTAAATCTCCTCAGTTTCGCGGGGTAGTAATGGATATGCAGGATATTTTTGTTCCCGCATACAAAAAAGCCCTCCAGTCTGAACTAAACGCCAAAGCCCCGAATTTACAGGCGGCGGCGGACAACGAACTGGCTGACCTGAAGAAGCTTTTCGTCAAGAAACTGCAAGACACTTTTATCAGCGAAATCCATAAAGATTTTGAGAAAGTGGAAAAAGATCTGCTTGCCCGTTATCCTGACCTGAATGCCGACAAGATGAATGAAGTCTATAAAAAAGCTTCCGAGATATTTGTCGAAAAGCTTTCTGTGTCACTGAATCGCTTCACCAAAGAGGCTATTAACAAACTGGCCGGGCTTGATGAAACGTTTCGTCAGTTCAAAAATGAGCCGGCGTATAAAGATTTAAATAAAAAATCTGCTCAGGAAGTGGAAAGCCTGCTTCTTGAATCGCTGCTCGAACTCTGGATATATGAACTGAATCCGGAAAAAGGCGGGAAACCGGCAGAAGCCCAAGGCGGAAAATTAGCCAAAAGGAGCAAATGATCATGGATAAGCAATTACAGGAAAAACTGGACATTTTGTTGGCTCGTATCGGAAAGGAAGATAAAAGGGCATCCTCCTCTTTTGTCGTGTCACTTATCTGCCGGGTTCTCATTACCCTTATTCTCGTCGAGTATCTCGGATACACCCTGATAGCTTTCGAAAGCATGGCCAATCCGGAAAATATGGCTATTATGATAAACCAGAAAATCCGTGATTCGCTGCCTTCCGTACGCAGCGACCTGCAAGCCAAGCTGCCGGCGCACGCACAGGAAATGGCGAAAAGCACTGTCGAAATAGTCGGCGACTTGATTCCGGCTCTGGGCGATATGGCCAAAGAACAACTGGACGTCAGGTTCGGACAGGTAATGGACCATTACAAAGTCGAGCGGGAAAAAGCTTTTGAACATATCTGCTCCAGGGTTATCGATAAAATCAGGAAAGACAAAGATATCGTTAAAGACAGCACCTTGGCCCAGGTTCTGGCTCAGCAGCTCGCTGACGAATGCAATCGCGAAGCCAAGGACATTATCAACAACGCTTTATTCAAGGAAATCGACAAATTGCAGGCGGATGTGGAAAAACTGCGTTCGGTTCCCGCGAAAAAGATGACCTGTTTACAGGCGGCAAAGAAAAATCTGATAGTATGCTGGATTTATCTGGTGGATAACAAAGATCTCGCTCAGGAAGGCATTATCGGCAATACCGCCTCATTTTTGGGGGAAACCGCTGAAAACTTCATTTCCGCAAAAAACTGAAAATGAATATCGAAAAGCCGGAGCAATTACGCTTCGGCTTTTTTACTGGCTATTAATGTTATACCGATTTTACTAGCGCAGTGTTTCATGGTTTTGTTAGAATGGGTTCACCTTTTGACAAATAATGTCCACCTGACAAAAACGGGGTTCCGACTTATGCTATGAACCGTCGATGAAGCAAAATAAGTAGAAGAAACTGGCACAGCACTCGACTTTTTGAACAAAAAGGTCTAAGTTGAATAGTCGCATGCAAGTGATTGATTGATAAGGAGTTGATTGCTGGGAAATGATTTTGAAAAAATTTCTTTTAAATGACTTCCTTTTTTAATTTTCCCTTGGAATCCCGCTCCGAAAACCGGAAATCCGGCTTCGGATGAACAGCTCTGTTCAAGCGGAATTCTGAAGGGGAAAGATACTCGCGTTCAGAATCTCGTTCCTGTTTCTTGCATTATTACGTTTGAAGATGTATTCTATTTATAGGATATGAGGTTATAAAAATGTTTACTTTTCAGCTTTATTTTGTATATATAATCATTGCCTTTTCACTTTTGACGGTAATTGGAGCTGTTGTTGTACTTTGCTGGCCTGGCAAGAAACTTTTTTTCCCGCTGGATGAAGATCATTATCTGCCCCCAAATGCATTACAAAAAAAGTAGCAATCCAACAATAAGCCGCCAGAGTAAAAATTATTTTACCGAAAAAGAAAACATTTGCAAAACCTATCAGCCGATCATTCAACAAAACCTGGGTATCATATTGACCTGATTTTTCTAATTTTCTAGCTTCGAGAAAATGCAATATTGACAAATAAAGATATTGTGCCAAATCAAACCAAAACGAAAGGACAAAGCAAAGCAATCCGATAATCAAGCTCATTTTTAGGCAAATGCCATTATCCGTTTCTTCCACAAACAGCCAAACAATAGCAATTCCAGCAAAATTGAGTTGTCGAGAAACATTACTTGTCAATCCAGTAAATTCATAATATGTATTCCAAATTTTGTCTAGATTTAGCCCGACTTTTGTTTTTTGTTGACGCTTATACCTAAGCAAGTTTCTTCTGTAACCTGAAGACATTGTCTATCCCTTGTTCCTTGGCCCTGTACCAGTAGTACCCTTCTTGCCGCTGGAACCATCTTTTACGAATTTTCCTGTAGCTGCACTCCGCGATTTTGAGCTAGATTTTGAACTGCCTTTCGATTTTGCCATGATTTTATTCCTTTGAAAAATTTATTTTTTATTGCAAAGCTGATCAATGGATAAACCAGCGGTTATTCTTCTGCCTCATTTGTGTCACTAAGATTATCAATTCCAGTTTTAACATCTTTTTCAAATAATTGTTTTTGTTCTTCTCGATTGCGTTGCACTTTAGCGAAAAGTATATTAATACCAGGAATTTTACCAATTTTTTCAATGGAGTTAGCTAGTCCACGGCTTTTATCTAAAGCCTCAAAAATAGGATTATCTGACCTATTATAATTTAAAATTAATTTGCCTGGATTTTCAGCACTTACCTCTAATAAATTGTAGAGTAGCCTGATTCTCAAGTCATGATGGACACTTTCATCGTCGATATTATCAATTTCGCGAGCAAAACCTTGAAATGTCTTAGTCAAGGACTCCTTGTGAGTATATTCTTCAACAAGACGCTTTGAGAGTTTTTCTTTCATGTTGGCTGAAAACGCCCACCAAAAGCATGGAATGTATAAAGGTAAAACAACTAAAATTATATTAGGAAGCATAACTAAAACCTCATTAAGGCTCTTTCCACTTAGCCAGATAAGATAATTGCTAAAAGTGAACGGTATTAATGTAATCATAGTTAAAACGAGAATTGATGATTTAAAAGATTCTTGATATTTTTCTCTAACGGCTTCTTCTTCTTTCCTTTTTTCCGCATATACATGA
>JBAYCO010000075.1:0-11361 GCA_041668685.1 Victivallaceae bacterium
ATTCAAACAGGAAACCGGAATGTCCCCGCTTGAATTTATTATTCGGTGCAAAATGAACGAAGCCTGCGGCATGTTGAAGGAAAGCGCCATGAGCTGCAAGGAAATAGCTTTTAAGTCAGGCTACGACAATACTTCAAATTTTATCCGCGCATTCAAAAAATACCAGAAAATGACTCCCGTGGAATTCCGCAAGCAGGGAGCCCTTCCGAGATTTTAGATTTTTTTCATTCTTCATTGACTTTATCCAGCGGCGCCGGATTTTTTTGCGGCAAATAATTTGCAAAAAGACGGAAACTTATTATATTGCTATGATGTAAACTGTTTCAGGTTTTATCTTTACCTGAAAACCAATTAATGAAAAAATGGAGTATTTCACCATGGCTGAAAAAAAAGAAATCTTCGCTGACGGAATTGGACAAATTCATTTTGCCGGTGGTATGGTCAGATTTGACTTCGTAACCCTGCAACCCGATGAAGAAGGGAAAAAAGATCCGGTAGCAGTTTGTAGAGAACGGGTTATCATGCCCCCGCAGGGTTTCCTCAACGCCTTTAACTCCATGCAGAACCTGATCGATAAGCTTCTTGACGCCGGCGTCCTGCAGAAAAATGAAAACGCCGCTAAAAAATAGTTTTTCGGCTCATTTTTTAAAAATATCCAACCTGTAATTTTCAATTCCTTGAAATTGCAGGTTTTTTTATGGAAATACCGGGATTAACAGGTTATAGTTTAAGCTGAAACGCTTATAAAAACAACTTTCAGGCTGCTATAATGGAATTTTTTCATTTACCGGAAATAATATCTATAGGCGATATTGAATTTGATCCCTTGTGGGCGCTGCGGGATCATTCCAGCCCAAATATAGAATTGCTGCATGTAGTATCCGGTAAACTTGAACTTTTCTGGCCGGAATTAAATGTTCATTTCACGGCTGATTCCGGCCAGACGCTTTTCAATCCCGTCAGGATCGTTCACCGCGATAATTTTGATTTCGATTCCGGATTGCAAATCCTGATAATTCATTTTCAATGGGAACACTTCGACGCTTTTTTCAAAACCGTCAACAATTTGAACGTCAATAACGTATGCAGTACTACCGCGGCCGAGCTGAAAAGACTTTTTGACGATATCCGGCTGGATTCCGGGCCCGGCGAAAACGACCGTCAACTGGTGAGCGCCAGGCTGATGCATCTCCTGATGTTGCTTTACAGGGAACAGTCGGTCGAAAAATATCCCGAAAACGAGCTTCCCAATACCGAACACTGCCGTAACCGGATTGTAACCGCCGCCAGAAAATATCTGGATAAAAACTATCACAAGGCCCTTCGCCTTGAAGATATTGCGAATGAATTGCAGGTAAGCGCCTTTTATTTATCCAGGGTATTCAGCAGTAAAAGCGATTTTTCCCTGTTTCAGTACCTGACCGACGTCCGCATCAATGAAGCCAGGAAGCTGCTGCTCGAAAACCGCCATACCGTCAATGAAATAGCTTCGATGGTCGGCTTCGAAAGCCTGAGCTATTTTTCGAAGGTATTCAAAAAACACGTCGGCTGCGCCCCCAGCCAATATGGAAAAATACAGGAAACCAGATAAGCGGTCAGGCTTGTTTCCGGAAAAGCAATATATTACAAATATTCGCAAAATATTGAAATAAAACTCCGTAGATAGTGACATTTTCAGCCATTATACTAATTACAGGTACTTACTTTTAAACAAATACGGAGATTTAAAAATGAGTCAGTTAGCAATTTACGGCGGACCTAAAACCATAAATGACGGTGACGTCAAACCCTGGCCTCCGGTTGATAAGACTGATGAAAAGCTTGTCCTTGACGCCCTGTATTCCCCGACACAGGCGCGGGGACCGCATAATATGGCGTTTGAAAAAGAATTCCGCGAATACAACGGTAACGAATACGCCCTGTTCACCAACAGCGGCACCGCGGCGCTTCATATGTGCCTGGTGGGCTGCGGCGTCGGCGCCGGCGACCATGTCCTGGTTACTTCCTATACCTGGAGTTCAAGCGCCACCTGCATCCTGCACCACAACGCGATCCCGATCTTCGTCGATATCGATTTTGACACGTTCCTGATCGATCCCGATAAAATCGAAGCGGCGATCACCCAGCGTACTAAAGCAATCATCGTCGTCCAGCTTCACGGCCTCTGCGCCGATATGGACAAAATCAACGCCATCGCCAAAAAACACAACTTGTATGTAATAGAAGACGCCTGCCAGGCGCACGGCGCGATGTACAAGGGCCGCAAAGCCGGAACAATGGGGGATTGTGCCGCATTTTCATTGAACCAGAATAAATGTTTAAGCAGCGGCGAGGGCGGTATTTTCGTTACCGACAACGAAGATATCTATCGGGGCGCAGCCAAGCTGTGGAGTTTCGGCGAAACCGCCCGTCCCGAACAAAGCCGCGATTATCATGCCTACGCGCTTGGCTGGATGTACCGCAATAACGAAATAACCGCGGCTTTCGCCCGCGCTCAATTGGCCAAATACCCCCAATACTTCAAAGTTCTCCGCGCCAACGGTGAGTATCTGCTGCAAAACCTGAACGGCGTAAAAGGGCTCATCCAGCCTTACGAACCGGAAGAATGTACCCACAACTGGTATAATTACAACCTGCGGCTGGATTTTGATGCCCTGGGCGTAAGCTGTGACAAAGCTCGTTTCCGGGACGCGGTTTGCGCGGCAATCCGGGCCGAAGGGGTGAAATGCAGTGTCTGGCAGCGTTTTATCCTGCCGGAAATGACTGTGTTCCAGGCGAAAAACGCTTACGGCGACGGTTTCCCGTGGAGCATACCCGGCGCTGACGAAGGCGTCGACTACACGCCTGAGCTTTATCCGACTGCTTTGCGTTACAGCCGTTGTCACATGTCTATAGTTCAGACCTTGCGGGCCCCGAACGGGCTGGATATCGCCGCCAAAGTTGCGGAAGCGGTCAGAAAGGTGTTTGACAATATCAATGAAATAGACCCTGATAAAATACTCAAATAACAAAAGGAAATTTGATCATGGGTAATTTGAAAATCGGTTGGGCTGTCCGGGACGTTTCAACAGAAAAACCGGTCAATATTCCGGGGCAGTTTCACATGCGTATATCCAAAGGGATTCTTGATCCGGTCACAGTAACCGCGCTGCTTATCGAGGACGGGAAAGACCTGGTTTGCATGATATCCGCCGATCTGGTCGTTATCAGGTCAGGATTGCTGGATGAAGTGCGGGCGAAAGCGGCGAAACTTCTTCCGGAATTCCCGGTCGAGAAGATTTTCATGAGCGCCACCCATACGCATGCGGGACCAAATCATTATGCCGATTCCGGATGGAGCAACACGCCCGGCGGGATTTCCACCGCAATGGTGAAAGAGGTACCGATGGAAATCAACATTGCTTCAGGAGATGAATACCGGGATTTTCTCTCTACCCAAACTGCCGAAGCCGTCGCCGAAGCTTACCGGAAACGCGCTCCGGGCGGAATCGCTTACGGTTACGGTTTTGCCACGGTCGCGCACAGCCGCCGGGTCACATATTTTGACGATCTTTCCAAACGGCCGGGAGCGGTAAAGAATTCCACGCATGCCCTTAGTGGACATTCCGCGATGTACGGCAAAACTGATGATCCGATGTTTGCCGGTTATGAAGCCGGTACCGAAAGCTTTGTCAATCTGCTTTATACTTTTGACTTGGAAGGCAAGCTCACCGGCGCGCTGATCAACGTGCCGTGCCCAAGCCAGAACGACGAAGCCATAGACCGTCTCAGCGCGAGTTTCTGGCACGATGCGCGCGAACTGATCCGTAAAAAACACGGAAATATCCCTATCCTCGCGCAATGCGCTGCGGGCGGGGACCTTTCTCCGCGCCAACTGCATTATAAAAGCGCCGAGGTGCGCCGTTATCAGCTCAAATACGGGGACGCTTCAAAATCGCCCGAAGATTTCCGCCGCCGCGATATCGCGGAACGGATCGCCTCTGCCTTTGACGAGGTATTGGCATGGGCAAAAAAAGACATCCTTACGGAGATTCCCCTGACCCATAAGGTTGAAATGGTCATGCTTTCCAAACGCCTTATCACCAAAGACGAGTATGAAGCGGACAAGGCTATGCTTGCGGAGTTGAACAAGGAAGAATTTGCCCGGACTGGGACCCCGGAGGAAAAATTACGTCATGATTCCACCCTGGTAGCCGGCCGCAACCGGTGCCAGAGGATTATTGACCGCTTTGAAAAGCTGGACGCCGAACCGAAACTCCCGATGGAAATGCATGTTGTGCGGATTGGCGACATCGCGTTTGCGACAAACCGTTTCGAGTTGTATATGGACTACATGCACCGGATCCAGGCGCGCAGTCCTTTCACCCAGACTTTCATAGTGCAATTGACTGGAGTTCCGGGTAATGACGGCGGCACTTATCTGGCCACCGAACGCGGTGAATACGGGCGCGGTTACTCCGCCAGCCGCTACTGCAACATAGTATCGAGCAAAGGCGGCCAGGAACTGGTCGAAGAAACCGTTAAAATCCTGAAAGAAATAGTGTAATGTTTCATGATGTTTTTAGTAGTCGCAAGAGTAGCCTTGCTCTGCGACAAATGACTGTAGATTTCACTGAAATCATTGATTTTGGATGCCGGAGCAAGGCTGCTCCTGACATTACTTTATATTAAATTTAACATGCAACTGGACACGAGCATAATAGTAAACAAAAAAATTATGAATTTGGAAATCAGTATGAAAGCCGGATTTTCACAAATAGACATAACTCCGCCGCCCGGAACTAAAAAGGGCGGCTGGATGGAGGACCTGGAAGCCCGGGTGTTCCTTGATCCGCTGTTCGCGCGGGCGGCGGTATTTGAAACGGAAAAAGAAAGAATCGCCTTTTTACAGCTTGATCTGCTCAGTATTCGCCGGGACGACGTCGATGACATCCGTCGCCGGATAGAAACGCAATTCGCTTTCCCCGGAAAAAATATCATGGTTTCCGCCACCCATAACCATGCCGGACCGGCAATTTGCCGTTTGGCGCCGGTGGAAAAACAGACTGAATACCTTGAACTCATGAAAGAAAAATGCGTCAGGCTTTTCGGGGATGCTCTCGATGCTGTGCAGGAAGCTGAAATCGGACAGGCATGCGTAAAGGAATTTGACGTCGCATTTAACCGTCGCACCGTAATGCGGGACGGAACGGTAAAATCCCAGACCGTTTATTCCAATCCCGACGCGCTGTACCAGGAAGGGCCGGCCGACCCGGAGGCGGCCGTAATGATTGTCAGAAACCTGAAAGGACAGCCGTTAGGAGCTATGTTCAATTTTGCCTGTCATCCGACGCATCACGGCGGGACAAATGAGATTTCCGCCGGTTTCCCCGGAGTACTGGCGGCGAAAGTCAAAGCTTCCGGGATACCGGTCTGCCTTTATCTCAACGGCGCCTACGGCAATGTTATCACCGTGGACTTCCAGCACAGAATAAGTTTTTCGAAAGAAACGGTCGGCGAAAAACTTTTTGAAGACTTCCAAAAGGCATCCGGAGAAATGTGCTTTGCGCGTGACATTGAGCTGGGAGCGACCGCGAAAATAATTGACCTGCCGTATCGCGACGTAAGCGATGATGAATATCACGGACGGGTACGCGGCGCCCAGCGTTTCCGGAGCGACGAGCTTTATGAAAAGGACATAGACCATCTCAAAGCGAAAATTGCCCGGAGCAAAACCGCAAAAGCGGAAATACAGGTATTGAAACTGGGGCAATGGTATTTTGCCGGGGTCCCGGCGGAATACTTCGTGGAATTCCAATTGCGGATAAAAACGGAAACATACCCCAAGAGTTCTTTCGTTATCGGCGGAGCGAACGGCATGCTCGGTTATGTTCCCATTCAGGAAGCCTTTATGCGCGGCGGTTATGAAACCACGCTTGGACCGCCGAGCAGGATGGCTCCTGAAACCGGAGATATTATTGCCCGAACCGCAATAAACTTAATTAAGGAAATGAACTAATGAAAAAGTCGAAAATCGGAATACAGTTATATTCAGTTCGTGAAGCCCTTGATGTTGATTTCAAAGAAACTTTGAAGGAATTGTCGAAACTTGGTTTCAGAGGGGTGGAATTTGCTTTCAACTACGGCGGAATTGCTCCTGTAGAACTCGCTGATTTCCTGAAAACGCAAAATCTTCAGGCTATCGGCATTTACGAACGGCTCAACAACATCTGCGATCCGGCCGCCGAGGTTTACGCTTATGCAGCCGCTCTCGGATGTAAACACCTGACCTTCGGTTTCGGGTTGAAACAGCTTGAAGAAGATTTCGAAAAATGTCTGGATATATGCCGAACCGCCGTTAATACCGCCGCCGCCAAAGGTTTGACTATTTGCTACCACGCCCATGCGCACGAATTCAAAAAGCTGAACGGCGAATATTATCTTGATCTACTGCTGAACGCGCCGGGCCTGGAGAAAATGGCTTTTGAAGCGGATACCGCCTGGATACGGCAGGGCGGCGAAGACGTAATCGGTTATATGGAAAAATATGCCGACCGTATTCCGTTGCTGCATGTCAAGGACATAACCGCCAATGGTAAAATTACGGAACTCGGTAACGGCGTAATTGATTTTAAAGCAGTTGCCGAATTCGCTGAAGCCAACAGCATCCAGTGGTTGAGCTATGAACAGGACGTTACCGACAAACCCGGCCTGGAAAGCGCGATAATAAGTATTAAACACCTGAAAAATTGTCTGTAAAGGAAAATCCATGAAACTATGTATGATGACTTATACGATGGCGCTCCAGGGGTTTGGCGTGGAGGATTTCATCAAAACCGCGGTTGACTGCAAAATGGACGGGATCGACTGGATCTCTACCTATGGACGCGATCCGAAAGAATTGAAAAAAATGTCGCATGACGCCGGGCTGGAAATCGCCTGCCATACTTTTTTCGCGCGAAAATTCCTGGCTGGGGAAAAAGACTGGCTCGATGAGATTAAACGGTCCATTGAAGACGCCGTTATTATGGGAGCTCCCGTAGTAATGATCCCGACCAGCCATAAAGATATGGACAGGGATGCGTTCCGCGATCTGTGGATCGAAGCCCTGAAAAAAATTGCGCCGCTTACCGATGACGCCGGACTGATATTGACGGTGGAAAACTTCCCCGGACGCAAAAGCGCTTTCGTTACGGCCGCCGATTATTATAAGGCCAAAGCCGAAGTTCCGCAGTTGAAGCTTACTTTCGATGACGGCAACGCCGCCTTTGGCGAAGATCCGGTGGAATCTTTTAAAAAATGCGCCGCTGACGTGGTTCACGCCCATTTCAAGGACTGGTATATCATTGATCAGCCCAAGGAAGGGTATCGCGATTCATTGATCGGCAAATATTTTAAATCCGCTTTGATAAGCCAGGGGGATATCGATACCGCCGGAGTTTGGAAAGCCATGAAGAATTACGGCTACAAAGGTTTCATCAACATCGAATATGAAAGCAGCGAAATTAAAGCGGATAAAGCCACGCAGATAGCCGTAGACTACCTGCGCAGCTTAGAGCCGTAGGCCGTATAATTAGTCTGCCAAAGGATACCCGGCAGTAGCGCCGCGTCTCGATGAGACCGGCGAAGGAAAACGTTGATAAAACATATACCATCGCTCGTTGCCGCTTTCATCGAAAGCCGGCCTACTTGAAAAGTTTAAAAGGCCTGAAAGTCAGGAAATGGCGTCCGGAATGAGGTCAAGGAAATTTTTAATCAGCGGTGAATCATTTTCCGGACGCCATAATGCAAAAATCTCAACCGTCGGCAGATCGCTGTTCAGTTTCCTGAATTCAACGCCGCCGGGACTGCAAACCATATTCGATTCAGGTACCAAAGCTAAACCGACTCCCTCTTTAACTAAAGCCAGGGTAGTATGTTTGGAATTTAATTCCTGGACAATATCCGGTTCGAAACCGCAGCGCCGGAAAGATTTGTCGAAGCAATCCCGCAAATACTTATATCTTGATTGCGGAAGTAAAATTAACGGCTCGTGACGCAGCATATCAAGTGTGAGCGACGAATAAGCGCAAAGTTTGTGCTCCGCCGGTAAAGCCAATACGTATTCTTCCCGCAACAGCAAACGTTTGGAATAAGCTTCTATATCATATCCCAAAGGGCGCATAAATCCTAAATGTATACGTTTTTCGTCAAGCGCGTTGAACTGTTCGACAATACCTGATTCTTCCAGGGATAATTTGACTTCAGGATACCTGCCGGTGAATTTCTTTATCGCGGCGGGTAAAAAAGTATTTATCGCGGTTTCATTGAAGGCGATTGCCAGATAACCGCTTTGCCCCTGAGATAAACCGGTCATCAGTGCTAGGGTTTTATCCGCCTGTTCAACAATTCCGCGCGCTTCAGGTAAAAATATTTTCCCGGCGGCGCTCAGTTCAACCCGACGGCTTGTGCGGTTGAACAGTTTTATTTCAAGTTCATCTTCCAGACGTTTGATTTGCTGGCTCAAAGGCGGCTGCGCAATATGCAGCTTCGCGGCGGCACGGCCGAAATGCAATTCTTCGGCGACCGCTATAAAATACCTTAAATGCGTCAATTCCATATCTATACTGTTTTAGGTTTGATTTTAAACTTTTCTTATATTTGATTTGCGGCTCCAAGTAGCGCCGTGTCTCGATGAGACCGGCGAACTGAAACGTTGCGATGCCATATACCGTCGCTCTTTGCCGCTTTCATCGAAAGCCGGCCTACTCGGTTGCGGTATTTATGTTAAATTTGATTAATACAGTATAAGCCTCCAGTTTGATACATATATAATATAATAGATATTAAATTAATATCAATAAAACTTATAAATATTATTGATATATCAACAAATATCCGGTATAATCATTTTAACGGTTCTGTTGAAAGTTTATATACTGTTTTAGGTTGGATTTTAAACTTTTATCTTGAACTTGACTGCGGCTCCAAGTAGCGCCGCGTCTCGATGAGACCGACGGCATAAAACGTTGACAGGCCGTATAATGTTGCTCTTTGCCGCTTTCATCGAAAGCCGGCCTACTCGGTTGCAGTATGAATGTTAAATTTTCAGATTAATACAGTATAAATAAAAAACACGGAATAGATAATGAGAACAATAGTTGTCGGCGGCGGAGCCGCCGGGATAAGCGCGGCGATAGCGGCGGCAAAAAACGGCGCCGATACCTTCCTGATAGAATCCGAAAGCATCATAGGAGGCGATCTTTTTTCCGGCATGCCGTTGCTTGGCGCCTACACTTCGCTCGGGAAACCGTGTGTTTACGGGGTGCTGGACGAAATCATCGACGCGGTTAAAACCCTTGACCTTGGCGGCTGGATCGGCCCGGTCTGTGACTGGCGCACCGTATACGGGCTTTGTTTCGACCCGGAGATCCTCCGCCTGGCAGTAACTCTCCTGCTGAAAAAATATAATGTAAGGCTGCTGCTGAATTCCACCGTTACCCGGGTTGATTCCGAAAACGGCGTTGTCAGGTCGCTGGAAATCATCGGCAGAAACGGCATGCGGGTTGTTGACTGCGCTTGTGTTGTGGACGCGTCCGGAGGCGGCAATATAACCGCAATGGCCGGAGGGAAAGTCCATTACGGCGAAAACGGGCGGTTTCAGCCGTTGAGTCTGATATTCAGGATGGCGAATGTCGAATTTGAGCCTTTCCTCAGGTTCATAAGGGATAACCCGTCGGAAGGCATACTGGGAGAAAACCCGGTGTTGGGGAAAAACCCTTCCGAAGCAGCGGAAGCGCTGTATGCCGGCGGTTTACCCTATGTCGCCGTAAGTTCCGGCGGAAAGATCATGGGAAAAGCGGTCAGGGAAAAAACGCTTCACCCCTGTACTGCGGCTTTTATTACCCCGGTTTCCGTCAGGAAAAAGGAAATATGCGTAAACGCTACGCGAATAAGCGGGATAGACAGCGCCGACGATCTCAAAGTTTCTGCCGCCCTGATGGAACTTTCAGAACAGACAGTGAACCTGCTTCGCTTTTTCCGGGAAAAAATTCCCGGATTTGAGCGGGCCTGTATTTCAGCGGCCGCACACCGGGTGGGAATCAGGGAAAGCGGTCGCATAGACGGGGAATATTCCCTGCGGCAGGATGAGGTTATAAACGCCGTCAGGCATTCAGATTATATTGCACGGGGTTGTCACCATGTGGATATCCATGGTGAAGGCACTGCCCAGATAAGGATACCGGTAAAGAACGGTCAGACCTATGATATCGCTTATCAGTGTCTGCTCCCCAAAGGGCTGAAAAATATTATTGCTGCCGGCCGCTGTCTGTCTTCCGACCGCGGCGCGAACGGTTCGGCAAGGGTCATGGGAACCTGTATTGCGACCGGGCAGGCGGCGGGAGCGGCCGCTGCTATTTTTGTGAAAGAAGACAGACGTGATTTCCGCGATATAGAGCCGGCGAAAATCCGGGCAAAACTTAATTGCCTTTAAGTATGGCTGTGGATAAAGCCACGCAGATAGCCGTAGACTACCTGCGCAGCTTGCAGGAGGGTTCTTATTGAGTGGTGAATATCTGGAACCCGTGATAAGAGTCCATGCCGTGTTCGCAGATATCCAGGCCGCGGATTTCGTCTTCCACCGGCATTCTTATTCCCATAATATATTTTATCGGCAGGAAAATCGCGAAAGCACCCGCCGTACAGAAAACGCCCGCCGCCAGTACGCCGATCAACTGCGAAATGAAAGAATATTTGTCACAGAATATTCCGACCGCCAGCGTACCCCAGATACCGCAGACAAGATGTACGGAAAGCGCTCCCACCGGATCATCCAGATGCAGACGGTCGAACATAAACACCGCCAGAATTACAATAATTCCGGCAACCGCACCGACAATTATACTGGCTTTTATTGAAAGTACGTCGGCCCCGGCGGTAACTCCTACGAGACCGGCAAGGCAGCCGTTCAGCACCATTGAGAGATCGGGATGCTTCTGGAGTTTCCATGAGGTCAGACTGGCCGCCACAATACCGGCCGCGGCCGCCAGCGAAGTTGTCACGAAGACATAGGAAACCGCTCCCGGATTAGCCGACAGGACCGAACCGCCGTTAAAACCGAACCATCCGAACCAGAGCAGCAACGCCCCGATCGTCGCCAGAGGCATATTATGCCCCCAGATCGGTTTGCTGACACCATGTACATATTTCCCGGTACGGGGACCGAGCAGGATTACAGCCGCAAGAGCCGCCCAGCCGCCGACTGAATGCACAAAAGTGGAACCGGCAAAGTCATGGAAATTGAGCTGATCGAGCCAGCCTTTACCCCACCCCCATGAACCGACAATCGGATAAATAAGCGCGACATAAATTGTGGAAAAGATCAGGAAACTGTCCAGTTTC
>JBAYCO010000076.1:0-11319 GCA_041668685.1 Victivallaceae bacterium
TAACTTCCGGGGTTACGATACCGTTGTCAACAGCTCCTGAAATAGCAATCGGCTTCATGGTCGAACCCGGTTCAAAAGTATCCGCGCTGACCCTGACCCGCCAGGCGTCGGGGGTCATCAGGCTGCGGTCGTTGGGATTGAAACTGGGCCGCTGCGCCACTGCCAGGATATTCCCGGTATAAGGATCAGCCATTATCGCGTAAGCAGCCCGTGGTTTCCATTTTTCGCAAAGTTTTTCCAGCTCTTCCTCAACTATCGCCTGTATTGGCTCGTCGATCGTCAGGTAAACGTCCCAGCCGTCATGCGCTTCTTCCGCCTGTTTCTCGCTGTAGGTAAGTATGCGCCCGTCGCGCGAACGCTCAAACCTGACTTTACCTTTGGACGAGGATATTTTCTTATTCAATGAACGTTCGATCCCGATAACCGGAATAACTTCATCTTCTTCGACATTGGTAAAGCCGAGAATGTTGGCCAGCAGTTCACCCTTGGGATAATAGCGTTTACAGCTTTCCTTGAAAAAAATCCCGCTGAAACCGGCATTCCGGTTTTTCTTCCGTTTCGGGGGAGAGATTATTTTTTTCAGTTCCCGCGCAGTATCGAGCGGCACCCGTCGCGCAATCATGGCATAGCGCAGCGGAGCGGTGGTTTTGACGCCGTTTTCATCGGTTGCGATACGGGTATTGTGCGTCAGTTTCCCTAAAACCATGTCATAGTCCAGCTTGAGGTAGTATGCGAGGAGTTTCGCCAATTGACGACATTTGGAAAGGTTTTTTGAAGTAATGCTGGGATCGGCAATTATATCGTCGCAGGGAATGTTGCCGACCAGCAGATTACCGTTGACGTCAAATATTTCGCCGCGCTTGCTGACGGTGGTCCGGACTGTCGTATATTGCTTACGCGCCTTGCCGTAAAGTTCTTTGTGGCGCAATATCTGGACATAATAAAGCCGCCCCCACAGTCCGGCGAAAATCAGGATAAAAACCGTTGCCACCAGTTTTATCCTTATTCTAAGGGCATCGTTACCTGTGAGCATTATATGTTACTGAGTCCGTTTTGCAAAAGTTAACATTGCTGTCTACACGTCGGACGATACGGACAGCGTTGCTTTATTCGCCGGAAACCATTGCGACCTTTTTGTCGTCCCGACCTGTCCGGCGTTTATCGTTTCCTTCCGGGCTGAGCACCAGTTCCTGAAGTTGAACCGGATCGGGCCGTCTCAAATCGAGTTTCAACGCGCTCATCCTGTTCTGGACATGCGCCCAACTGCTCAGGTTTTCCTTTCTAAGCCGCAAATCCGCGATTTCGCGGTCGAGTTCATGTATTTTCCGGCTGTAAAACGCGATCTGCTTGTCGATATCCGCGATATTTTTGTTAAGCCAGGTGCGGTAATTGAGGCAGAGCGCAAGCATGCCGAAGATAAACAGAAAGCCCGCGACAATGTAAACCCTCCCGGCAACGGTGGATTTAGCGACGGCCTGTCGCCGTCTTTTTGCAGACTTCAGGTTTATTGCTTGTATGTTCATAATTTTTCCGCCTTAATTTTTATAATTTTTCCGCCACTCTGAGTTTGGCCGAAGCCGCCCTCCGGTTAAATTCTATTTCATCCGCTTCAGCCGTCAGCGGCTTGCGGGTCAATATTCTCAATTGCGCCGGATGTTCGCAAATACATACCGGCAAATCCGGGGGACAAATACATGACGCCGCCTGTTCCCTGAAGAACTCCTTTACTACCCGGTCTTCCAGCGAATGAAAACTTATCACCGCCAAACGTCCGCCTTCTTTCAGCAACGGCACCGCTTCAGCCAGGGCGCGTCTCAACTCGCCGAGCTCATCATTGACCGCTATCCGCAACGCCTGAAAGCATTTGGTCGGCGTCGGCAGTTTCCCCGGCCGGCTTTTTCCGAGAACGCTTTCGCAGAATTCCGCGAACTCCAAAGTACGTTCGAAAGGTTTTTCCTTCCGTCTTTCAACGATTGCCCGCGCCAGTCGCCGGCTGCGCCTTTCTTCGCCGTATTCGTAAAAAATACGGGCCAGTTCGACTTCCGTTTCCCGGTTGAGGATGCGGCTGGCGGTAAGCTGTGAACGCTTATCCATCCGCATATCAAGCGGTCCGTCCAGCCGCAGGGAAAACCCCCTGTCCGGATCGTCGATTTGCGGCGAAGACACGCCGATATCCAACAGTATCCCGTCCACCGACTCCCAGGCAGCCTCGGCCGCAAGGCCGGCCAGTTCGCTGAAATTGCCGCGTTTCAACCGGATACGGTTTCCCGCGAATTCCAGTTTTTCCCCGGCTCGCTCCAACGCGTCGCCGTCACGGTCAATTCCCAGGATTTCCGCCTCCGGGTTGGCTTTTAATATCAAAGAACTATGACCGCCGCAGCCGATTGTGCCGTCAATTATCCGGCACGGGCCGCTGAAAGTCAAATATTCAAGCACTTCCCGGTACAGTACCGGAAGATGTTTAAATCCGTCTTTGGCCGGCGCGAACTGCTCTTCATTCATCATTTTTTCCCAATCGTATTCATGAGCATCTGCGTCAAATCGTCACTGGCTTCACTTATTTTCTGGAGCTCATCCAGATAAACATCGTTACTTACGCTTTGCTTTTCCCAGGCTTCCGGCGCGCATAGTTTTATGTGGCTTACCGCCCCGATCAGTTTTACCTGTCTGCCGATCCCAACCGCTTCAAGCAAGGAACGTTCGACTTTTATCCTGCCCTGCTTATCGCAGCGGCAGTCCCGCGCCCGCGAACCTATTCGCGCCAGCGCTTCCTGCGCCCGGCGGTTCGCCAGCGCCAGTCGGCGCGCTTTGGCCAGGAATTCGCGAAAAGTCTCAAAGGGAAACAACAGCAAATCGTTGTCGCGACCGGGAAAAAGGATAAGCCGGGTGCCGCCGTCGCGTTGCCGCCATTCGCTGGGAATGGAAAAACGGCACTGGCTGTCAAGCGAATATTCAAATTCGCCCAGAAAAAATAAATCATCCCGATATGCGCTATCCATTTACTGATCCCTGCCAATTCAATCCTTAGTCTTCCTATTTTCCCCTTTATTCCCCTATATATCCCTAATATAACCATAACAATAGCTTTTACAACCTTTTTTAAAAAAAAATTTTCCAGGTGTAAATTTAAAATATAATCGGTCAGTTGAATCCCGGGGGGATGACTTTATAGTAGCCACGGGTGCAAACCTGTGGAAATCCATCCCCAAACAGTTAAGCTCCGCAGGAGCGGTTAAACAAATGAATGAGCAACTCGTTTCTTTTTTTAGTCGCTCCTATGGAGCTTGATCCGATAGGGATAATTTTTCCACGGGTTTGCACCCGTGACTACTGTAAAATCGCTCCTACGGAGCTCTCTAATAAAAATCATTAATTTGTAATGGCTCACTCTTTTCCTGAGGCTGAATGTGCTGTTTTACGTGATAGTAGCACACTCTGCGCAGGCTGAGCCTGAGCGAAGCGAAAGGCAACATTCCCGTCCCGGTTGTGTCGGTGGCCAGTTAACGTCTGTTCCGTTCATGACTCAAGCGCTTGAGCTACTATTTAAACCGGCGAAAAGAGTGAGCCATTACATTAATTTCTTTAAAATCTCAAAATGATGCCATTCGGGTATTGACTATTTCCGAATCAGCCACTATTATATATCCATATAAGAAAAAAAGGTGTTCATATATGAAAGAAAATACAATTCCAGCTCTGGAAAAAGCGATACAAGTTCTGGATTTTTTAGGAAGAATGGAAAAAGGCGCTTCCCAGACACAAATGGCGGCCGCATTTGACATTTCACCGAGCACCTGTTACCGGATATTGCAGACGCTGGTAAAATATGACTGGCTGACGCGCAGCGATTCGGTTTATGATTTGGGCCCCGGCCTGCTGCCGCTGGCGGTCAGGTTGACCAGTTATATTCAGCGATTCGTTACAGTCCAGCCCCTGCTTGATGAATTGGCGGTAATTACCGGACTGACCGTTAAAGTTTCCGTCAGGCAGGGAAATGAACAGGTTTCAATTCTTCGGGCGGAATCTCCCCGTCCGGTAGCGGTATCAGGCAAAATCGGCGGACATTTCCCATTGGTTGAAGGTTCCGTCGGCGGAGCGCTGTTGTGTAAAAACAACAGAAATGATGTCTTAAAGCTTGTCAAAAACGTAACTGCGCCAATTCTGGAAAAAAATAATCCTGACTTGGTATTTGAGCGTATTGAGCAATGTTTGCAAAACGGTTTTTGCCTGAATCGCCAGCAGAACAACCGCTGGAACGTGGAAAGCATGTCGGCTCCGATATACAATACCGACGATTCTGTCGCCGCGTCCGTTACACTGCTTGGTTTTGCTGATGATTTCACGGATAATCGCTGGGAAAAGCTAAAAAAAGAATTAATAGCGACAGCGCTGTCGTGTCAAAAAATAATCCGGTAATTTGTAATAAATCTGGGGAAATGAAAATGACTTGTAAAAAAATCAATCCGGCTGAACTGAAAATTACGGACATGCGCTTTGCGGATATCGACGGAGCGCCCAAGCGCTGCACCCTGATTAAAATCTATACGAATCAGGGATTAATTGGTTACGGCGAAGTCCGCGACGCGTCAAGCCGGACTTACGCGGCAATGCTCAAAAGCCGCATTCTCGGCGAAAATCCCTGCAACGTCGAAAAAATATTCCGTCGGATAAAACAGTTCGGCGGACATTCACGCCAGGCGGGCGGCGTCAGCGGCATTGAAGTTGCGCTTTGGGACCTGGCCGGCAAAGCGTGGGGCGTACCGGTCTGGCAGTTGCTCGGCGGAAAATTTCGCGACAAAATCCGCATTTACTGTGATACGGACGCCGAAGGCGGCGGACGCGACATGGGAAAGGCCCTGAAAGAAAGGATGAAGCAGGGATTCACTTTTTTAAAAATGGATTTGGGAATAGAACTGCTGATCGATCAACCCGGCTGTTTAAGCGCGCCGCTTGGTTTTCCGGAGAAAATGAAAGAATACAAGAAAACGGTTTTTTCCACTCCCGGCGGCTCTATTGATCCGCGGGCGATGCGCGGCGAAGCGTATGATTTATTCAATACGGCGCATCCGTTTACCGGAATTCATCTCACGGAAAAAGGATTGGATTACCTGGAAAACTATATGGCCGAAGTCCGCGCTGAAATTGGTTATGAAATCCCGCTGGCAATCGATCATATCGGTCACATCCCTTTGGAAGACTGCATCAAACTGGCGAAGCGGCTGGAAAAATTCAATCTGGCGTGGATGGAGGATCCCGTGCCGTGGCAGATGACGGAGCAGTATGTCCGTCTGGCGAACTCAACCACGGTTCCGATAGCCACCGGGGAAGACATTTACCTGAAAGAAAACTTCCTGCCGCTGCTTGAGTCCGGCGGAGTCGCCTTGCTCCATCCCGACGTACTGTCAACCGGCGGTATCATGGAAACGAAAAAAATCGGCGATATGGCCGAAGAACGCGGCGTTGCCATGGCTATCCATATGGCGGAAAGCCCGATCGCCTGTATGGCCGCGGTCCATGTCGCCGCGGCAACCCGTAATTTCATGGCGCTGGAAGTGCATTCGGTGGATATTCCATGGTGGGAAGATTTGGCTGTCGGACTTCCCAAGCCATTAATAAATAAAGGTTATATTGATGTTCCGAACGCTCCCGGACTGGGAATAGAAGCGCTTAACGAAGAACTTATCAAGAAAAAACTCCACAAGGATTTTCCCGATGCATGGGCATCGACGGACGAATGGAATAAAGAATGGGCCAACGACCGTCAATGGAGCTGATATGATGAGCCTTAAGGAAATACAAACTGAAATCGAATGGGAAATAAATTCGGGTATTATTAATGGCGCGGTTGTCGCCGCAGGAACTTCCGCCGAACCGCTGCTTGAAAAAGCCTGGGGATACGCGGATATTGACTGCGGCGTGAAAATGCGGCCCGATACGGTCATCGATATGGCCAGCGTTACTAAAGCTTTGGCGACAACGACTGCGTTACTGATTCTTCGCGACGATAACCTGCTTGATTTTGACGCACCGTTTACAGATTACCTGCCGGAATACGTTGCGCCGCTGAAAACGCGGATCAGCATTCGCGACTTGGCCATGCACATCTCCGGATTTGGCCAGCAGAAATATTACGACGCCCCGACCGGACAGGAAATCCGTCGGAACGTGCTTTCCGTTCCGCCCCCCAATCCTTACGGAAAATTCGAATATTCCTGCTGGAATTTCCAATTGCTGAGTATGATTATAGAAAACGTTTCCGGCAAACAGCTACCTGACTTTTGCCTGGAAAGGATATTCCTGCCTTTGGAAATGCGCGATACCTCATTGGGAACGCCGCTCACTGGGGATTTAGAGCGTCTGGCAAAAACCTGCGCTACGGAAAAAGCCGGGCAGATATCCGATTTTATCGCGTTTCGGCTTTATCGCGACGGTTTTACCGCCGGCAATGCGGGAGCTTTTTCCTGCGCTACGGATTTGGCGCGATTTTGCCGTTGTCTTCTACGCCGCGGCGAATACGCTCCCGGCAAAAGATTGTTTTCCGGTTATGGTTTTGACGCGATCAGCGTTCCCCGCACGTTTGCCGCCCCGGTTAAGCGCAGTTTCGGTTGGATCGTTGCTGATGACTTGAAACCAGCCGGGTTTTCCAAGCAAACCATCTATCATTCGGGCTGGAGCGGACAGACGATTTTCTTGGATTGTGATGCGGATTTCTATGCGGTAGTCCTAACCACCCGGACGTTGAACGAATATGACCGCGCCCGATGCGGGCGTTTCAAACTTATTGCTGAATTAAAAAAACTTAAAAAAGGGAAATAATATGAACGAAGAAAAACAAGTACGGAAAGAAGCCGGATTAATGGAACTAGACAAGCTGATAAAAACCCGTGAATATATTCCGAATAACGAATTTCCGATTCCGGTCAGGGAATTGTGTGAACGTTACGAAAAACTCTATACCGGAGCGATTAATGACGTAATGCGCGAAATGTGCCTGCTGGACCAGAACCTGCCTTCCGACATTATGCCGCTGCGTGATGAAATGACCGTTTGCGGCGAGGCTTTCACCGTAAAAAGCGCTCCGAATGTGATGATTCAGGGAGAAATGACTTTCCGGGCGCAAATGCTGGATGAAATGAAACCGGAAGGCATAGTCGTATGGGATACCAGCGCCGACACCGAAGGTTCTTTGTGGGGCGGAGTTATGACCGCCACCGCTATCGCGAAAAAACTGCGCGGAGCGGTTATTGCCGGAGGTATTCGCGACACCAAACAGATTCTGGAACAGAAATTTCCCGTATTTTACAAGTACCGCACCAGCAACGGTTCGCTCGGACGCTGCCTGATAACGCATTACCAGGTTCCGGTTAAAATCGGCAAAGTCACCGTCAGACCGGGCGACATTATTTTCGGCGATATTGACGGAGTGCTGTGCGTTCCCCGTGAAATCGCCTATAAAGTTCTGCTTCGCGCCGAGGAAATCGAAAGCAATGAGAATGAAATTTTCAAATGGGTGCGCAGCGGCGATTCGATTCAGGAAATTGTGGACAAAGGCGGATATTTTTAAAGTGAAACATCTTTTTCTAACCTGGTTTGGACAAAGCGGATTTATCATTCGGTCGCGGGAAACGACGATAGCTTGCGATTTATACTTATCGGATTACTGCCGTAAAAAGAGCCGCCTGGACCACACCCGGCTCATGCCGATTCCGGTTGAGCCGGAATCGCTTAATAATATCGACCATTACCTGATAACGCATTCGCATATCGATCATTTCGATCCGGAAACTATCGGGCCGATTCTCGCCGCCGGTCCCAAAACACGTTTTTATTGTCCGCCGGAAGCGAGCCGGATTGTGAATGAACATTTTCCGGAATATGAAAATCGTTTTCACCGCCTGAAAAGCTTTCAAAAATATAAGTTGCGCGACGATATCAGCTTGATTGCGCTTCCCGCCGCCCACGAAGAACTGGAAAAAGACAGCGACGGCGAGTATATTGCGTTTAGTTACCTGACACTTTTCGACGATTTGAAAAAAGCCGTGTTCTTTGCCGGCGACACCATCCCGTTCACCGGGCAGGCTGAAATGATCAGGAAACACGTGCCGGATAATTACGAACTTGTTTTAGTTCTTCCCGTGAACGGGCGGGATGCGGAACGCGCGGCTTTGGGGTTCAAAGGCAACCTTACGCTTGCCGAAGCGGTTAGCCTTTACCATGGATGCAAAGCGGATTTGCTGATACCATGCCATTTCGGGATGTTTGAACTTAACAACGCAAAGGAGGAAATTTCCGAAAGAGTATTTCGGGAAACGCGTTGTAAAGCTGCTGTCCCTGAAGTTATGAAAGGGATCTTGATATGAACTATGCGCAGGACGTTAAAAGGAACGATTATCTGTATGTTCTGAGGCTGACGCTTCCGCCGTGGAACTGGGAGAAAATGCTTGACGAACTGGTTGTTTATTGCCGCAAATGCCGGATAGACGAGGTTTGCGTAAAGATAGACACCGGTACTTTTACCCACTATTACCCGTCTTTCGAGTGGTTAAAAGATTATCAAAAAATCCTTTTTGCTATCAAGGATAAACTCAATGGGAACGGTGTAAGATATTCGCTGAATCCCAATGTAACCCAGGGACACGGCGACCGGGGACGAAATATTTTTTCCCAACACCCGGACTGGCATATGATAACCGGGCCGGACGGAACCCGGACCACGGACTGCGTATGTTGTATTTCTCCGGGGTGGCGCGACTATATTAGAAAACAGTGGACTATCTATGCGGAAACCCGGCCCGATCTGATCTGGATCGAGGACGATATAAGGACTTTCGGGCATGGCCCCGTCGCAACCGGATGCTTTTGCGATGAACATTTGCGGCGTTTCAATGAAAAATATAACGCCTCTTATAAACGCGAGGATCTGGCGGAACTTGTTTTCAGTCCGGGCGAGCCGACCGGAGAGAGAGCAAAATGGCTTGATTTTCTTCGGCAAGTTTCTGCAGAAGCGATAAAACTTATGAGCGATACGGTTCATGCCGTCTCGCCGGAAACGATAGTCGGCCTTATGTCCAGCGGTCCCGGCAATCACGTCCGGGAGGGACGCGACTGGAAAGAGCTTTCCGGGATAATGTCCGTGACTGAAAATATGCCGTGCGCGAGCCGGCCGCCGCTGGGCAATTACAGCGAGTCAAGCCTGGATGGGCTCTGTTATGTTGCCGACAGCGTCCGTTTCACACGTTCAGTATTCTGCGGCAATGAGATAGAAGAGGGTGAAATCGAAAACTATCCCTATACCGGATTTTCAAAATCCAACCTTTTCATGTTCCTTCAATGCGCCGCCGCGATTGGAACCGGATGCGACGCGCTTACTTTTAATTTATATGACCATTGCGGAACGCCGCTGCATGTCACAGGCGATATCCTGGAATCCCTGGGGAAAAATAAAAAATTTCTTTCAACACTTAAATCGCGAGCAGGGAAAGAAGGGCAAGACAACGGGATCAGGCTTTACTTTCATCCGGCTTCTTCGGCATATAAGAAACTAAACCCCGGAGAACCTCCCGCCGCGCTTGGAAGCTCCTGCACGGCATGGGGAAATCATCTCCAGGCTATGGGTTTTCCGGTCAGTTTTGAAGAAAGCGAGGTGACTGCGCCGGCCGGCCAGGATATACGGGCGGCGTCCGATGCCGAGATAAAAAGGATATTAAGCAAGGGGCTTCTTTGCGATGCCGTTGCGTTTACGGCTCTCCGTGAAATGGGATATGGAGAATTCCTTGGAGCGTCGCCGAAATCTGTTTTCCCGCTTATGACCAAAAAACCATTGGCTGGGGAGCATTTCCACAATACCGATTTCGGCGGACGCGATAAGCATTATTTCGCTTTGGCAATCCATCCTGCCCACCCGCTTTTTATCGAATTTCAACTCAACCGCGCGGCGGTAGAACTTTCGGAAATAGTCGATCCCGATACAAAACGCCTTTATCCCGGCACTTTCATATTTGAAAATTCGCTCGGAGGCCGGATTGCGGTATTTCCTTATGAAATCGGGAAAATGAGCTACGGTTTTGCGGACCCGTTCAGGAAAAAAATGCTTTACGGCATATTAAAATGGCTCTATCGTAATAAACTTCCGTTGTTTGTCAATGGAGACCGTCGCCTTCTGACGTTCCGGCGGGATTTTAAAAACCATTCGCTTTGCGGCATATTCAACCTTTCACATGACGGGTTGAAAAATTTGACGATGGAAATGTTTGTTGAAAGCAGGAGAAAAGTGAAGTCCGTGGATTTCCTTGCGGCGGGAAGCGTTTGGCAGCCCGTTGCCGCCAGTGACTTGACAAACAAAGAGTTAAAAGTAAATATTCCTGAATTACATTTTGATAAACCTGTATTTGTGAGCGTGAATTATGAAAAATAACAGTCCCTTTAGCCGTATGCTCGATCTTTCGGGCAGAGTAGCCCTTGTTACCGGCGCCAGTCGCGGAATCGGCAAAGCCATCGCGACCGCATTGGCGGAGGCCGGAGCGCAAACCATTGTCCACGGCAGCCGCATGAGCCCACAGTTGGAGGAAGCGGTCAAGAGTATAACGGAAAACAGCGGCAATGCCAAAGCGGTAGCCGCTGATCTTGGGAAACGGGATGAAGTTGACAAGCTTGTCGCTGAAATCAAAAATGTCGATATTCTGATTCTTAACGCTTCAGTGCAATCCTATCAGACTGTAGAAGATTTTACAGACGAAGAATTCAGCCGTCAATACGAAATTAATTTGCGCGCTTCCTTTGAATTGATCAAAGCTTTTCTCCCCGGAATGAAAAAACGCCGGTGGGGAAGATTATTGACAATCGGCAGCATCAATCAGTATAAGCCGTCCGACAGATTGGCGATCTATTCCACGACCAAGGCGGCCCTGGCCAACCTGACGCTTAACTGCGCCAGACAATACGCCGAGTTCGGCATCACCGCCAACAATATCGCGCCGGGAGTTATCCTTACCGACCGAAACGAAGAAGTCCTTGCTGATACCGGTTTTCAAAATAAAATACTCGATATGATTCCGGCAGGGCGTTTCGGTTTGCCGGAAGACTGCGCCGGATTGGCATTGCTGCTTTGTTCCGATGCCGGAAGCTACATTACCGGAACCCATATTCCGGTCGCCGGCGGAATGCAGTTGTAATCAGAAAGAATATAATAGCGCTTGTCGTAATCCATCAGTCTTTTCGCTGGTTTAAATAGTAGCTCAAGCGTCTCGCTTGAGTCATGAACGGACAGACGTTAACTGGCCACCGACACAACCGGGACGGTTGTGCTACTATCACGTAAAA
>JBAYCO010000077.1:0-11297 GCA_041668685.1 Victivallaceae bacterium
ATCTGGCATCAGCTCGGCATTCCCGAAGAACGCATAGCGAAATGCGGCAAAAAAGATAACTGGTGGGGCCCTGCCGGTTTAACCGGCCCCTGCGGCCCGGATACGGAAATGTTCTATTGGACCGGCAAAGGCGATGCCCCCGAAGTATTCGACCCGGAAAATAAACTCTGGGTTGAGATCTGGAACGACGTATTCATGCAGTACAATAAAAAAGCCGACGGCGCTTATGAAGCGCTCTCCCAGAAAAATGTCGATACCGGCATGGGACTCGAACGCGTCGCCGCCGTTCTCCAGGGCAAAGCAAGCTGTTACGATACGGAACTGTTTCAGCCGCTTTTCGGGAAACTTGACGAAATCCGAGGTATTGACGTTCCGGCCAAACGCGTGGATTCCGAACGCATTATCGCCGACCATATTCGCGCGGCGGTTTTCATCAGCGCCGACGGCATCGCGCCCGGCAATGTCGACCAGGCTTACGTCCTGCGCCGCCTGATTCGCCGGATAATCAGGGAAGCTAATAAAATCGGAATCGACAAACCTTTCGTAACTGAACTCGCCCAGGTAATCATTGACGGCTATCAGGATCCTTATTCCGAACTCGCCGCCAACGCAAACAGGATCAAGGAAGAATTTGAGCTCGAAGAAAAACAGTTCGCCGAAACCCTGGTCAAGGGTACCCGCGAATTTGAGAAATTGATCGCCAAAGTCCCGGCGCATGTCCAGAAAAAAGTCATCAGCGGCAAAAACGCGTTCTTCCTTTACGAAACCTACGGGTTCCCGCTTGAATTGACCGAAGATATGGCTCGCGAAAACGGCTTTGAGGTGGACCGGGAAGGTTTTGACAAAGCTTACCAAAAACATCAGGAAATGTCCCGCAAAGGGGCTGAACAGAAATTTAAAGGCGGTCTAGCCGACGCTTCCGAGCAAACGGCCGACCTGCACACCGCGACCCACCTCCTGCAGCAGGCCCTGCGGCAGATTCTGGGGGAGCACGTTCAGCAGCGCGGTTCCAACATCACCGCCGAGCGTTTGCGTTTTGACTTTTCCCACGACGACAAGGTTTCCAGAGAAGACCTGGACAAGGCAGAAACCATTGTCAACGACATTATTAAACAGGATTTGCCCATCGTTTGCCGGGAAATGACTGTTGACGATGCCAGAAAGGAAGGAGCCATCGGCCTTTTTGAGGACCGCTACGGAAATAAAGTGAAAGTTTATTCCATAGGTGATTTCAGCAAGGAAATATGCGGCGGCCCGCACGCTCCAAATACCGGAAGGCTGGGCAGGTTTAAAATAAAGAAAGAAGAAAGTTCAAGCCGCGGCGTAAGACGTATTAAAGCCGTGTTGATAAAGTGATCAACCCGGAGTATTGTAATAAAGAGGAGCTTCGGGCCGGATAAAACGCAGAGGATGCTTTGATGAAAAAGTCTGATTTATTAATAGCTCACAACAAAGGGGCTTATACGATCATAGTCGAAGGCAGGGCAAATTTTGACTACGGTCTTCCTCTGCGCAATTTCGCCAAAAATCTGGATAATAACTTTACCGGGATTACCATTGACCTGCGGGCCTGCATCGGCATGGACAGCACTTTCATGGGAATAATGGCTATGATCGGGCTAAAAGCGAAAAAAAATAACGTAACCGTCGAGATACTCAATGCCGACGAAAACAACCGCTATCTCCTTGAAGGTCTCGGTCTGGACAAGCTTTTCAAGTTTGCCGACTCCAATACCGGTAAAGCATGCAAGGGGAAAATAGCCCCGGATACCCAATCGTCTTCAATGCTCAATCGCGCTGAAACTGTTGTCGAAGCTCATCAAACCCTGATGGATGTCAACAAAAATAACGTCCCGAAATTCGAAAAAGTAGTCGAATTCGCGAAAAAAGACGCCGAAGCCCTCAAAGACAAAGAAGATAAAAAATAAAGCCGGGGACGAAACCCGCAGTTTTTTAACATCGAACATCGAATGAATTAATAAATTTGTCAATTGTCTTTATACTTGAAACAAATATTTTCAAGCTGTGCGGTAGAGTTCCATTATACAAATTCGATGTTCAGTCATCAATTATCATCTGCCGGTCTGACGACCGGCGCTCCCAGGCCGTTGCATCCGGCATTTTATTATTCGATGTTCAACAAAGATTCAGCCTCTGATTATTGCCAGAATCTCGTCGCGTTTAGCTTCCATTTGGGGCTGATCGTCGGCTTCCACGATCAAACGCATCAACGGTTCGGTATTTGAAAGCCGGACGTTAAACCACCAGGTCGGGTATTCAACACTCAAACCGTCAAGTTCAAACTGCCTGCCGTCGGCATATTTTGTTTTTAATTCAGCCAAGATCGCCTGCGGATCGGAAACTTTTGAGTTAATTTCGCCGCTGAAAGCGTATTTGCGGAGCGGAGCGACAAGCTCACTGGCGGTTTTTCCGCTTTTGCAGATAAGGTTGGCGAATTTGACGAAAGCCAACCCCTGAGACTCGGCGGTGTAGTTTTCCTTAAAATAGTAATGCCCGGACAGCTCCCCGGCAAAAACCGCGTCATATTCGCGCATCTGGGCCTTGATGAAGGCATGCCCGACCCTGGACATTATCGCGGTGCCGCCGTTGGCTTCAATACATTCCTTGACCGCGCGACTGCTGCGCAGGTCATAAAGAATCGTCGCCGGGCCGTCGGATAAAATGTCCTGCGCGATTAAAGCGGTAAATAAATCCATCGGGATGATTTCACCCTTGTCGTCGATAAATCCGCAACGGTCGGCGTCGCCGTCGAAAGCCGCCCCGAAATCAGCGCCGACTTCTTTTACTTTAGCCCGGATCGCGTCAAGGGTATCGAGTTTCAACGGATTGGCTTCGTGGTTCGGGAACGTCCCGTCAAGTTCCTTGTACAAGGGAATTATTTCAAAGGAATCTTCTATCCCGGCGCTTTCAAAAGACCCCATGGCGTTGGCGTAATCGACAACGACTTTCAGTTTGCGGTCAACTTTCAGGTGTGCACGCAGAAATTCGGCGTATTCCGGCGCAATATCGTAATCTGAAACGCTTCCGGTTTTATCGCATTCGCTCCACGATTCGTCCTCGACGATACGTTCTATGTCCATAATCCCGGTAGTGCCGCTGATCGGGACAGCGTTTGCCAGACACATTTTGAAACCGTTCCAACCGGCCGGATTGTGCGAAGCGGTGATAATAACACTGCCGTCAGCGCCAAGTTTGCCGTTGGCGAAATAAGACATCGGAGTCGAACACATACCAAGGTTTATGACATCCGCCCCCTGTTCCGTCATGCCTTTGGCGAGAGCCCCGAACAACGGAACCGAATCCGGGCGCATGTCATACCCGATAACGACTTTCTTCGCCCCGGTAAATTCAACATAGGCGCGCCCGATCTTTTCCGCGATTTCTTCGTTCAGCTGCTCCGGGTAAATCCCGCGAATATCGTATGCTTTAAAAATTCCGGCCATCTGTTTCTCCTTGAAATTTATGATTTAAAATGAATAAAAAGGTACATCCCGCAAATGAAAAATGCAAGCCGAGGCAAGTTATAAAAATGTTAAAACCGCCACACTACTTTATCAATTCCGGGTCGATTTTACGCAAAGTCGTAATTTGAACCGCAATTATGCTCACAATCAGAAACGCGGCGATAATAAACGGCAGGTTGCGGTCCCCGGTAACGTCAACCAGATATCCGCCCGCCAGCGGCGCGACTATCCCCGTAAAACCAACAATGACTTCATTCCATGATACGTATTTACCGCTTTTGGCGGGGTGTACAAGGGAATGAAACACCAGACAGAAAAAGAACCCGCCGGAATAAACCCCGTAAATAAGCGCCGCAAGGTAAAACTGCCAGGTTGTGGTTCCGCACCAAAACAAAACCATTCCGATAATCCCGCACAATGAAAACAGCATCATCGGCACGATTTTATACATCCAGTAACGGCTTTTCACCAACAGCAGGGAAAAGAATCCCTGGGAATAGGAAACCAGGGCCATAATAAAACCCAGCTCATCTTTGGATACTTTCAGGATTCCGGCTTTGTACGGGAATATCGTACGGATCAGGGCAACCGACAGGCAGCCGATACCGGCAGTCAGCCAGCCCAGCCAAACCAGATCCGGCATCCGGGAATAATCGACTCTTGGTTTACAGACCGCCGCGGCAGGTTCCGGGACTCTCCGATGCAAGTTGTCGATATAATATTTCAGCGGCCAAGTGGCGGCGGCAACACAAACGAGGAGGGCGAGACTTATCCAGTAACAGTATTCCCAGCCGTTTTCGGGAGCGATATAACCCCATACGAAAGACGCGATAAAAGGGCCGCCGGCAATACCGCAGCTCCAGGCGAAACCGTAAAGCGCGGTGGAACGCACCAGCCCGGCATGGACATCCTTGTCCGAGGCTTTCATAAAAACCTGGAAAGAACAAAAGAAAAACGCGCTGCCCAACCCGACAATCAGCATCCAGTACAACTGCATACCGGGAGCATTCAGGAATATCAGGAGAAGCAAGCCCAAGGCCATTACCATGCAACCGCAAGTTATCAGAAAAGGCGCACGCCGTTCATTGTTGACCCTGGCAACAAAAAATGAGAAAAACGAATGCCCGAACGCCCAGGCCGTTACCGGCAGCGTGCAGTCAAAAGCGGGGGCTCCGCTGTGGATCATGCGCAGGTTGGTTACAAATACGACAGTACCGATAACAACGTCAACCATGGCGGGAAAAAGAAAAATTATGAAACGCAACATTTAAAACCCTGCGGTGAAGTTATTTTATATTCATCCACAGGAAGGCAATCGTAATCGCGACCGGGGCAACAAACCGGATAAATATTCCCCAGAGGGAAGCCAGGGTCAGGACATGATAACGCTCATCATTATGACTGGGGTCGTCTTTCAACCCGGCAAGCAGGGCAATCAGGTGTACGTCGGCAAAATTACTCGAACCGTAACGGATCTCCTTAACCGCTTTTCGGGTTCCCCATATCCAACCGACAAAAAGGGAAATCCCCAAGCCGCCTAAAGGCAGGAACCAGTTGGAAGAAAGATTGTCGATAGTCTCGAAAAAATTCCCCGACTGCACATTGAAAGCTTTTACCAGCCAGTCATGCAGCCATTCAATGTTGCTCCAGTCAGTAATGCTTACCGCCGATAATAAGCCGGTAATCACTATTCCCAAAGAACAGATCAGCACGGCTTTATGGCGGCTCCATTTGCGTTCGTCGATAAAGTAGGAAACCGCGACTTCCAGCAGACTTACCGAGGAAGTCAGGGCCGCAACGCTGAGCAGCAGGAAAAACAGACCGGCCCAAAGCCAGCCGAGAGGAATAGAGCTGAATACCGCCGGTAAAACTTTAAATACCAGACTCGGACCGGCATCGGGCTCAAAACCCATCGCGAAAACGGTGGAAAAAATCGCCAGTCCGGCCAAAATAGCAACCAATGTATCCAGAAATACGACCGCCAGCGAAGAAAGGAATATATTCTGCTCACGGGAAATATAACTGCTGTAGGTAATCATCGCCCCCATACCTAGACTGAGTGTAAAAAACGCGTGGCCAAGAGCAATTAAAACAGCTTCAGCCGAAAGTTTCGTAAAATCCGGTTTCAGGAAAAACGCCACTCCGCGCCGCGCTCCCGGCAAACTTAACCCGCGCAGCATTATCACCAGCAGCAAAACAAATAACAGAGGCATAAGGATTTTTGTCCAGCGCTCAATACCGTTTTTGACTCCTCCCCAGACAATCAGGGAACTCAAAAACAGGAAAATAAGAAATAAAATTACCATCAACCCGGTATTCTCTATAAAAGCATTGAAAATTCCGCTCGCTTCGGGAACCGAACTGACATTTATCTTCTGAGCAAAGCTTTTGTATATATAACCTATCGTCCAGCCGCCGACCACACTGTAATATGATAAAATGGCGAAAGGCGTAACAATACACAATATGCCGATGGTTATCCAGCCGTAAAACATAACCAGCAGCCCGACGGCGCATAATACGGCCGACCAGCCGAACTGATTGAAACACAACATGGCCAGCCCTGAAAAAATTATGGAGACGCCGATCAGGTTAGCCAGATGCGAAGTGTTGGGACTGAGCGCCTTAAAAGCTCCGACAGGATTTTTCTGGGTCGCGCGCCCCAGGGTCATTTCACACAGCATTACCGGCATTCCGACCAATACAATACAAGTCAGATAGACCAGAACGAAAGCGCCGCCGCCGTTCTGTCCGGCTATATAAGGAAATTTCCAGATGTTGCCCAGCCCGATCGCCGAACCGGCAGCCGCAAATATAAAACCGATACTGCTGCCCCAGTGTTCTCTTTTTTCCAACATAACGTCAACTCCGTTAATGATTATGTATGAACCTGCTTAAATTAGCGGTTTACAAAACTTTTTTCAAGCTGAAAAATACTATTTCCGGCGCTTCAACTGATAATGATAACGCTGGACGCCTTCAAGTATGCCTTTAGCCAACTGCCATTGATACCATTCCGTGCCAAGGCGTTTTTCTTCGGCCGGATTTGAAAGAAACCCGGTTTCGATCAGGACAGCCGGGCAGGACGCTTCCTTCAGTACCATGAAACGGGCATGTTTCAAACCGCGGTCAACGGCTTTCGTCCTGCCAATAAGCGAACGCTGCATCCAATAAGCCAGTGCGACATTGTTGGCGCAGTTACTGTTGCCGGAATAAGTTTTCGAACCGGCCCGGCGGGAATGAGTGGAAGCTGCGCCGACCGGAGTCATGCAGAAACACTCGATCCCGGATACCGTCTTAGCGCCTGCCTTGTTGGCATGCAGGGAAATAAATATGTCGGCCCCGGCCCGCCTTGCCAGCGCCGGACGGTCCTTAAGCTCTATAAAACGGTCAGAATTGCGGGTCACGTATACTTTATAGCCGGCCCGCATCAAAAGGCTTGATAATTTTCCGCTCAGTTCCAATGTAAAATCTTTTTCCCGGCTCTTTGCGCCCAACGCTCCCGTGTCTTTGCCGCCGTGTCCGGGATCGATCATGATTGTTTTCAGTTTATGTTTGTTCAGGGCCCAGTGGCGCATGATCGGGTCAATAGTTTTCAGGAAATCAGTACTGCTTATACAGCGGTATGACTTATATTTTATGGAAGGATAGAGCAGAGCTACCTTTATATTGTTTATGTAACAGTGTTTCTTATCTATGGTAAAAACCAGACGGGAATAATTGCTGAACAATACGGTTTGATCGCCCTGATAAAAATATTTCATGCCGTAATAACCGGCAACATCACGCAAATATACGTAATTACGCCCGTAAACGTTGGCGTAACGCACATTCTCTCCGGCAAAAGCCGTAAAGCTCATAAATAAGGATACGAGGAAAATAAAATTCCGTTTCCCGATTTTATTCAGCATCCTGAAATTCCTTTAATTTTCCACTCTCGTCAGCGAGGTTTTTCCCTGGTAAGATTCCGCCGGCGGATACATCGCTTCTATTCCGGCTCCGATATTAACGTATTCGCTCAGGGAACCGTAAACAAAACCTTTTGCCATCCGCAACGCTTTTTTCCAGGGAATATCCAGCGCGAAAGCCGCCGTCAACGCCGAGGACAAAGTACATCCGGTACCGTGCGCCGCACTGCTGTCCGGAACCCGCGGAGAACTTAATTCGTAAATTTTATCCTGATGATAAACCAGATCCGTAGCCTCGCCTTCCTGTTCCAGATGCCCGGCTTTGAGAATGACGCTGCAATCCCAGCGCTTTCCAAATTCCGCAACCGCCGCCAGGGCGTCATCATTGTTCCTGATCTTCCGTCCAAGCAATAGTTCGGCTTCCGGCACGTTCGGAGTGATCCAGTCCGCCAGCGGCATAAGTTTGTCCGCCAATACGGAAACGGCGTCTTCTTCGAGCAAACGCGCCCCGCTGCTCGAAACCATGACCGGATCAAGAACGAAAACAAGGTTTTTCCCGGCAAGCGCCTTGCTGACAGTTTCAATTATCGCGGCGTTGAACAGCATTCCGGTTTTTAACGAACGAACCGCTATCTTCGAAAGTACCGCTTTGATCTGGGCTTCAACCCCGGCCGCGGGTATCGCGTCAACACGGCTGACCGCCTGCGGATTCTGGGCGGTTACAGCGGTTATGGCGGAACATCCGAAAACCCCGAAAGCGGCGAAAGTCCGAAGGTCAGCCTGAATACCGGCGCCGCCGCCGCTGTCGCTTCCGGCAATCGTCAAAGCCGCGGGATAAAATTCCGTAGCGTCACTTTTCATCCAATTTCCCTTGCCATTGAAAGAATTATAAATTATATTCCCTAAGTTACACTGAAAAGCATAAAAAACAACTTATCCGGGCCCGGCAATGCCGTTATTATCTGAAAAATTTATTTCAACCTTAAGAGCGCGCTTCTTAATTTATGTACTGTCAACGGTTTGCGCCATATCTGCCTCAGCGCAGTCAGCCGGTAATTCGTTCAATACGAGGTCCGGCACCGGAATAACGTTCCAGAAATTCAACATAAGCTATTATGATACTCTGCAATATTTAAAGTTCGCCGACCGCCTGATTTCAAATTACCTGAACTCTTCAGCGATAAAAAAAGATTACAAATGCCGGATATTCGTGCTGGACGAAAAGGTGAAGGACGATATAAACATTGTTTTCGCGTCCGGCGGCGTCAATATTTACCTGGGCAGCGACTTCCGGAAAGCTGAAAATAAGTTCACGATCATCACCAGACTGATAAAGGCCCTTTTGCTGGCGAAAACCGGCTTCAACCCGTGCACGGCGACGTTTCCCATACCGCAATGGCTGATCAGCGGAATTTACGGAAGACTGGAACTGCGTTTCTTCTCGCACAGTATTCTGCCGGTATCCTGCTTTCCCGGCCTGAAGGCCCTCTGCCAGGCAAATAAACTGCCTGACTTCAAAACTTCGGTATTTACCGCCCTGACCCCGGAAAATGACGGAACCGCTTACGAATTGTACGAGGAATTCTGCCGGTTCCTGCTGCTCGAACTGAAACGTCTTTCGTCCCGCACCGATAATCCAATCGCGGATTTGATCTTTCTGACCGCCCGGCGAAAATATTCCGAAGATGAGGTTTTCGATTACACGATTGTCCGCGCCATAGTAAAAGAATACGACAGGATTTGCAAACGCAAAAACCTGAAATACAATCCGAACCTGCTTGACAGCGATACGAAACTTAACCGCTGGTTCAAAGAAACCGCGGAAAAACGCCTGATAAACCTGAATTCCCCGCTCCCTACCCGCTTTTTCGCGGAAAGGTTCTACCGTTTTCGACAATTTACCTATATCCGTAAAGAAAAAGATAAAGCCGTCAAAAAAATCACCGTCGATATCACTAAACTGCCTGATATCTACGATAAATACGGAATGGACGCCGGATTCGGCGAAATGATGGATAAAAAATTCACTGAACTTGACGCCCTGACTTACGTCAGCCAGCCTTTATGTACGCTGCAGATGGATAAATTACGGAAAACCTTAAATCAGTTCGAATACACGCCGGGCGTCATAATGAAAAAACGCCTGGTAAACGCGCTGACCGAAATCGAGAAAATCCTCGAAAAACAACAGAAAATCGAAAATTACCTGAAGAAAATCGAATATACCACGGTTCCCCCCGGCAAGCTTTACCGCAGCGAATTACAGGAAAACAAAAGGCTGGAAAAAAATTTCTGTCCCGCGATAAACTATTATCTGGATACCGTTGAAAAATCTTTCCTCAAAGACTGACGCAGGTTTGACAATAGTCATGCGTTTGTAGTACCGTATTCAGGCGGAACGGTCAACGTTAAAACAGGATGATTCCGCTTAAAAGCGGTACTATACTGTATTAATCTGAAAATTTAACATCTATACTGCAACCGAGTAGGCCGGCTTTCGACGAAAGCGGCAAAGAGCAACATTATACGGCCTGTCAACGTTTTATGCCGCCGGTCTCATCGAGACGCGGCACTACTTGGAGCCGCAGTCAAGTTCAAGGTAAAAGTTTAAAATCCAACCTAAAACAGTATACAAACATGTAATTATCCTTGAAACGGTTATATTTAACGCTTATGTCCTTTTCCCCAAAATAAACCGATTAACCAACTACTTAAAAACAGGTTATCGACTTGACTCCACTCCAGAGTGCGCTTTGCAAATCGATTTTTTTGCGTTCACGGGTAGCCAAAGCGACCGGAACATGCGTAAAACAGTCATGCCAGTGCCCGATAACCATATCCGTACGCCCCGCCATAGCCGCGTGGACGGCGTTTTGGGCAAGCATCATGCAGAATACCGCATCGGTACCGTAAGCGGGAGTACTGCGGATCATATAACTCGGATCAAAATACTTTACGTTTACTTCAACATCGCGACGTTTGAAATAATCCTTTATCTTATCTTTGAGGAATACCCCGATATCCTGATGCAGAATATTACCGGAAGCGTCTTTCACCTTTTCGTGTTCCGCAAAAAATTCCTGGCCGGCGCCTTCCGCAACCATTATCACCGCATGGCCCTTGTCCTTCAGGCGGTTTTCCAAATGCGCCAGCAAAGACGCTCCTCTTTCCAGAGAAATTTTTTCCTCCGGTACTATGCAGTAATTGACATGTGAATTCGCCAGCGTCGCGTAAGCCGCGATAAAACCGCTGTCCCGTCCCATGACCTTGATCAGGCCGACGCCGTTATAAGCGCCCTTGGACTCGTTGTGCGCCGCGGTAATAACCTGATTCGTCGCGTACACCGCGGTTTCAAAGCCGAAGGATTTATCAATGAAGCAAATATCATTGTCAATTGTTTTCGGAATACAAACCACACTGATCGACAATTTGCGGCGTCTGACCACTTTCGCCACTTCATGAGCACAGCGCAAAGTCCCGTCGCCGCCGATGCAAAACAGGATATTGATATTCATCCTGACCAGCGTATCGACCATGCGTTCCTCATCCTGACGGCCGCGCGAAGAACCAAGCACGGTGCCGCCGCATTCGTGCAGTTCATCGACGTTTTCAGCAGTCAGGATCGTCGGTTCGAGGTTAAAATCCGGAATCAGCCCCCGATACCCGTAACGGATGCCGTAAACCACCGGCACGTTATAATGCAGTTTCAAGGTACAGGTCAAACCCTTGATAACATCGTTCAGTCCCGGACAAAGTCCGCCCGCGGTCAGGATTGCCGCTTTCGTCCAGGCCGGATCATGAAAGATCTTCCGGCGCGGACCGGCGGGTTCGAACGATGGTATTTCATCGGGTTTATCCGCGTATTTCTTCAAATTCCTCAGATCTGAATCACAGGCAATGCGGG
>JBAYCO010000078.1:0-11233 GCA_041668685.1 Victivallaceae bacterium
CAAGCATGTCATGAGCGAATGTTCCGCCTGTTCGACGCTTTGCGAAGGCGTCGCTTTGGCCAGAACAGTCGAGGCTTCCGGCAAAATCTACATGCTGGCGGAAAATTATCCCTACATGGCTTATAATCAGGAAATGCGGCGGCTTTTCCATGAAGGGCTGGTCGGTGATTTCATTTACGGTGAATGCGAATACATTCATCCTGATGCCGCTGACACCAAAATGAGGCGCAGTTGCGGCGTGAACCATTGGCGCAACTGGATACCCGCGACCTATTATTGCACTCACTCGATCGCACCGGTCATGTTCATAACCGATACCCGACCGGTCAAAGTAAACGGTTTTGTCCGGCCTTATGACTTCAACGATCCGACCCAGACCATGACTTGCAGAAAAACCGACATGTGCGGTCTGCTGATATTGCGCATGGATAATGAGGCTGTCGTAAAATCCCTTAAGGGATCATTGCGCGGTCACCAGAATTATACCCGTATCCACGGTAATAAGGGATTGATGGAAAACTGCCGTTACGGCGATAAAAACATGTTGCGGGTCCGCCGCGAACCTTTTGACAAGAATCCGGGGGAACCGGTCGAGAAGGTCTACCTGCCGGAGTTTCCCGAGTTCCACCAGGAGGCGATAAAAGCCGGTCATGGCGGCGGCGACTTTTTTACTAATTTTCATTTTGCCAAGGCTATCCGCCAAAATAAACAGCCATACCTCAATATCTACCGGGCGCTGGACATGAGCATTTGCGGCATCCAGGCTTACAAGTCGGTACTTAACGATTCAATGACGATGGAAATACCTGATTTCAGTGACGAAGCTGTCCGCAAAAAATATGAGGACGACGATTGGTCACCGGATCCGGCGCGGCAAAAACCGGGGCAGCCGCTCCCGGGAGTACGTTCGGCCAACATCAAAATCAGCGACGAGGCAATGGCTTTCTGTAAAAAGGTATGGATGGAAGCCGGTTATCATGGAGAATAAAAAGGGAAACTATAAGATGAACAACCTGGAAAGATTTGTTACTGTCGCTAAATTCGACAAGCCGGATTACATCCCAGTTTTCGGTTTTCGCGGAGCCGCAGGCATGAGCGGAGGGTGCCAGCGAATAACCCATGAACAACTTGTCCGCACCGGAATGCCTGAATATGTCGGGAAAAAAATAGTGGACAATCAATATCAAAAAGACTTGGAAAGCTGGTACCAATACTGGGGAACAACCGGCCCGTTATATCTTGATTTCTGTGTAGCTTGGGATGCCGAGGGATTTAAAACCCGGAAACGGATTGAAAACGGCTTTGAAATTATCGAATCGGAGAATGGAGCCGTTACCCGTCAGGTAATTGACAACGATGCGATTTACAGTATGCCTGAATTCATAACTTATCCGGTCAGAGACCGGGAATCATGGGAATTCTATAAAAAGAGAGCTATCCCCCGTCAATTCATGTCGGCAGAAGAAATAGAAAACAATTGCCGCAGGTTTGACCGCCGGAGCCAGCCGCTGGCTATAGGCGGCGGAAGTACTTACGGAACTTTAAGAAGCTTAATGGGGCCCGAGGCCGCCAGTCTGGTCATGTATGATGATCCGGAACTGGTTCATGATATTGTTGATTTCAATTTTCAGGCTGTCCGTGACCGGACTTTCCCGTTGATCGAGCGTTTAAAACCGGAAATTATTCAAACAGGTGAAGATCTGTGTTATAAAAACGGTATGTTGCTTTCGCCTGCTCAGTTTGACGAGTTTTTTGGAAAATATTACAAAGATGTATGTGATTGCGCATTTTCCAATGACGCGACTATGGTAGCACTTGATACTGACGGCAATGCCATGGAATTCGTATCTTTAATCCGGAAGTACGGGGTCAACGCCATTTTCCCGTTTGAAGTCAAGGCGGGAAATGACTTGTTCGCCATTCGTGAAAAGCACCCGGATTTCGTTCTTTTCGGCGGGTTGGAAAAGGAAGTGATAAATGAAGGGAACGGGGCTGATATTGAACCGGAAATAATGTCGAAAGTTCCCCGTCTGCTGGAGAAAGGCGGATATTTCCCCAACGGCGACCACGGCATTCAACCTCTGGTTACGTTTCCGAATCTCTGCAGGTTCATGACGGTACTCCACGAAGTATGTAACAACCCGGAAGGCGAATTCCCTCGGTGTTAAAACAAAAACACAATTCGGACATCAACGTGAAAACAGATTATAAAAAATCGGATAAACTCATTTATGATATGGAACTGAAAGATTTTCTGCCGGAAAAGATTTTCGATGCCCATATTCATATCTTCGACAAATCCTGCCTGAAGCCAGATCATGAATTCCCGCCGAAAAGTTGTTACCGCAAATTCGGCGGCAAATTCAGTTTTGAAAACTGTTCCGCTTATTTTGACCGTTTGCTGGCGGGAAAAGAAGTTTTTATCAACCATTTCGGGCAGCCGTCAATGGAATCCGACCTTGACGCCAGTGCCAGGTACACCGGGAAAAAATCGGACAACAAAAAATATTTCGGGATGGCCCTGGTTTCGCCGCATGACGAGCTGGCGGCAGTACAAAAACGAGTTACGGCAAACCGCCTGGTTGGCTATAAACCCTATCTGAATTTCGTCGATTGGAAAGCCAAAGACGAAATCACACTTTTCGACATGCTGCCGGCAGGACAGATGGAATACGCGAATGAAACGGGTCTGGCGGTAACTTTGCATATTCCCCGCTCCGGACGCCTGGCCGATCCGGTAAATCAGCAGCAGATGGTCGAACTGTGTCGCCGTTATCCCAACGCGAAGATAATTTTCGCCCATATCGGCCGGGCCTATTATCTGAAAAACATCGTCGGCTGTCTCGACGGCATTGCCCGGTGTCCCAATGCCTGTATTGATACCGCCATGGTCAACCATGAAGGCGTACTGGAATACGCTTTCAGAAAATTTCCGCGGGACAGGATTCTGTTCGCTTCCGATGCGCCGATTGCTTTTCTGCATGGCAAATCAGTGGAAATAAACAATCAGTACGCCTATCTGATGGCGGAAGATTACCGTATTGGAACGGCCATTTATGATTTGGAAAAAGCGGTCGAATTCACCTTTTTTTATTACGAACAGTTACGCGCGCTCAAACTCGCCGGGGAACGTGCCGGGTTATCGCGCAGTGAAATAGAGAACATTTTTTTTAACAACGCTTTTAATTTATTTAAAAATATTGCGGAAACGAATTACGGAGGAAATGAATAATGAGTAAAGGAAAAATCGGCTTGCTTCCCTTTTATCTGAAACTTTATGATGACGTTTGCGATCCTGAACGTAACAGCCAGGTAAAGGGATTTGCGGAGCTTATCGGAAAAGAATACGAAAAGCGCGGGCTTGAAGTCATAATGCCGCCGGTATGCCGGACGGCGGCTGAATTCAGGTCGGCAATCGCCGCTTTTGAACAGGCGGGCGTTGAGGCCGTCATAACCCTTCACCTGGCTTATTCGCCCTCACTGGAGTCCATCGAAGCGGTTGCCGCAACCCGGTTGCCGTTAATTATTCTGGATACTACTCCCGATTATGAATTCGGTTTTACTCAAAGCAAAGACCGGATCATGTTCAATCACGGAATCCACGGCGTTCAGGATTTCTGTAATCTGCTGCTCCGGCGCGGGAAAAAATTCATCCTGGAGGCCGGTCACTGGCAGAAATCGGACGTTATTGACCGGACAATTGCGGCTTTGTGGGGGTGCCGGGTTGCAAAGGCGATGAGAAGCTCCAGGGTTGGAATTATCGGAAACCCTTTTGCGGGTATGGGCGATTTTGCCGTGCCGTTTGCAACGTTAAAAGCGAATATCGGGATGAAAGTAATTTCCGCAACTTCTGAGGAAATAGCCCGGCTGATGCCGAAACCTGATTCGCCGGAAGTCAGGAATGAATTGGAAAAAGACCTCAAAAGATTTGACAAAGGTGATTTTTCTGAAAATGCATTGTTGCTTTCGGAAACCGCCGGACTTGGAGTGCGCCGCTGGCTGGAAAACGAAAACTTGTCCGCCCTGACCGTAAATTTCCTGGATATAAAGGGAATGCCCGGACTTCCGGTGGTGCCGTTTCTGGAAGCCTCCAAGGCCATGTCCAGAGGCATCGGCTATGCCGGGGAAGGCGATGTCCTGACTGCGGTTTTGTGCGGGGCTTTGGTACAAACGCTTCTTGAAACGACTTTTACGGAAATGTTCTGCCCGGACTGGAAAGGGAATCGGATTTTCCTGAGTCATATGGGAGAGCTCAATCCGGAATTATGTTTGGGCAAAGCGGTTTTACAGGAAAAACCCTTCCCGTATACCGATGCCGGCAATCCGGTAGTTGCGACTACTTGTCTTAAATCGGGTGCGGCGCATTTAATCAATCTTGCTCCCGGTCCGAATGAAACCTATACTTTAATTGTCGCACCGGTGGAAATCTGCGATCCTGAAGACAAAGAACACATAAAAGACACAATCCGGGGATGGTTCAAACCGGCTATCCCAGTAGCTGAATTTTTGACTGCTTATAGTAGACTCGGCGGTACGCATCACCTGGTATTGTGCTACAATGCCGAAAATAAAATATTTGAAGCTTTTGCTGTTGCTATGAATTGGAATTATGCTTTATTGGCAGGATAGAGAAAATTCAAATGGTGAGAACTCGACTTTTTGAACGAAAAGGTCTAAGTTGGATGGCAGAATACAAGTTGTTGATAGATAGGAGCTTAACTTATGGGAAACGATTTTAATAAACTGTTTTTAAAATTCCTTCCAATTTAAAATTTTCTCAATCTATATCCCACATGAACGGAAATCCTTGCGTTCAAAATTTTGTACTCACTGCAACTTTCACCGGTGATATACCGAAATATTTTTTAAACTGCCTGGAAAAGTATTCTGGAGCCGAAAAACCAAGTTTTTCAGAAATTTGACTGATATTCATTTGTTTTCTGCTAAGCAGTTCAAAAGCCATTCTCATTCTTGCCGCATTATGATATTGTTTGAGAGTTATACCGATTTCCGTTTTGAATATCTCTCCAAAATATTCAGGAGAAAGATATAATTTCCCGGCAAGTTGCCTTACCGATAAGTTCCGATCTATATGTTCGTTAATATAACGGCAAGCTTCATCCACAAGCCCGTTTATGTGAAAATCAGATATATCAGGACTGAATCTTTCCAACATTCTTAATGAACCGGTGATGGCCTGAAGTAAATCTGTCAAAGGTGGAGTCCCTTTTTTATAGTTTTCAATTGTATTTTTTTGCAGAATAGAGGCTGTTTTGCGTTCTGCTTCCGGCAGTTCAGGAAGCAGGATTTCGGGTAGATTCTTTTTGATATGACTCGTATTCAAACTAAATCCGATATAAATCAGACTTAAAGATTCCGAACCACAATTTATTACGGAATGGCCAGTGTCGGGGCATATTAAAATTATTTGCCCGGCATTGAATTTTTCCCGAAATTTTGTCGTTCTGACTTCCGCCTCTCCCTGTAAAATATAGAGTTGCTCGAAAAAATAATGTGAATGCGGTTTCCCGTGCCAGCCAATAGGAGTCCAAAGTTCCCCTGCCAGCAGAAAATTTATACCCAAGCTCCAACTATACTGTTTTCGTTTTTCTTCGGTGAAAGTCATATTTGCAAAAACCGTATTTTATGCAGATATTTCCAGAATATTGTCATGGTCAATATCTTTTTTGAGTTTATAATATAGTATATTCATAACTGGAAAAATGTCAAATTTTAATAGGAACCAAATAAATGTTTTCCCCCTTAAAGCTCTGTGTTGTTGGATGCGGACGAGTGTCCGGAAGCCATTTGGACGGAATAATGGAGGCGACCGATAAAATTGAGTTGGCTGCTCTGGTTTCGCGGAATTCTGAAAAAGCCGCTTCATTTCAACAAAAGTATGGGGCCGGAAAAATATATTCATCTTTGGAATACGCATTGGATGACCCCGAAATCGAAGCCGTTGATTTATGTTTACCCAATCATCTGCACATGGACGCCGTAATTAAATCTCTGCGGGCGGGAAAACATGTATTAGTTGAAAAACCCATGGCGAATACCGTTGCCGAATGTGAAGCAATGAACCGGGCGGCGCGGGAAACCGGAAAGACCCTGATGGTGGGACAAAGCCGACGCTTTTTCGACGCCGTTCTCAAATCCCAAAAAATACTTGATGACGGAGAAATCGGCGATCTCGTAAGTATTACCGCCTTTCTCTTTGCCTACCTGGAAAGCCCCCCAACTGACTGGTGGCGGGAAAAGGACAAGGCCGGCGGCCTGATGATCCCCATCTGGGGCAGTCATATAATTGATTATATTTTATGGATGTTCAAAGAAATGCCGGAACGGGTTCATTGCGAAGCGTGTTCCGTCAACTCCAACTGGGAAGGCGAGGACGAAACGACTATCCTGCTGGGATTCTCCGGCGACCGTCATGCGACTATCAAAATGTCATGGAACACTCGTCTGGCCCCGGAGGAGGCGGAATGGGACGGAAAAGGGAAAATGCTTAATTCCAGTGATATAATTTATGAAAGATATATTCAGGGGACAAAGGGAACTCTGCATCTGAATGACGAAACCAAGCTCAGCAAGAATGGACAGGTTATTCTTGACGGGGAACAAAAGCCGGGGAATTTCGCACTGCAGATTATCGAATTTGCCGATGCGATTCGTGAAAACCGGGAACCTCTAACCGGTGGCAGCCGTATCATCGATGTCATCAGGGTACAGGAAGCGGCCTTGCGGGCGATAACATAGGGTTAATTTATGTATAAAATTTTTCTATCCGGTCAGATGTTTGATGCCTTTCCGGTGGAAGTCCATCTGGATGCGGCAAGGGATTTCGGGTATGACGGGATTCAGTTGCGCAGCACTCACGCCAAACCGGACACTCCTCGGGAAGAACTTGACGGAATACTCGCATCCGGTTTGCCGATAAACGCGCTTTCCTGTTTCGTTGGTAATTATGGGGTTATCAGCGAGGAGAAGTGCCGGGAAGCGTTTGATATATTTGTCTCGTACGTCCGGCTGGCAGTGAAAATGGGTACGAACATAATCCGCGTTTGGCCGGCCTGGCAGGAGTCAGCGTCCGCGCCTTTTGAAGTTTGGCGGCGGGCGGCAAAATGGATTAAAAAATCGGCCGACTTTGCGGCTGACCATGGAATAAAACTGGCAATGGAAATGCATCATGGCACATTGTGCGACGGTGCCGATTCATCCCTTAAGTTATTGGAAATGATAAATTGTCCGAATGTAGGAATTATTCTGGATGCAGTCAATCTTTATCAGGTACCCGCGGATTACGGTCCAGCGGCTATCAGGAAACTTGGAAAATATATTTTTGACGTGCATGTCAAAGATATAATCCGGCTGGAGGGTAACTACAGTCGCGCCGCATTTGCTTATTCTTATTATGCCAAACATATCGGTCGTTTCACTCCCGTGGTTCCGCCCGATCTTGCGGCAGAGCGTTTTTATGCTCACCGGCGCATCAATCAGGGCGGGATTGACTGGACAGCGGTAGTCTTTGGTTTGAAAGAAATTTCCTATACCGGCACGCTTACCGTGGAAAGCGTATCTGAAAACAATTTTTTTATGCCATCAGGACGAAACCTGGCGGAAGTTTGCATCAACGACGTGAAAGAGATTTTAAAAAGTATGGAGAAGCAGAATGACTGAATATCATCCGGAAAACTGGAAACATCCCAGCTCAGACGATCCCGGCTTTCATCAGATAATAACGCCGGAGAACTCGGAGTGCCGGGTACTGAAAATGTTTCGCCTGAATCTCCCGGAAGGACAGCGTTTCGAATTCGACCTGGCCGGCATGGAGATTAATGCAACGGTCATTTCCGGAGAATGTATTTTAACTCCGGGAAACAAGCAGCTTAAACGCTTCGATTCGTTCTATTTGCCTGGCGATATGAAGGCGACAGTACAGGCATCCGCTCCCGCCGTCTTATATATCGGCGGCGCGACATACGAAGGAAGCGGAGATTTTTTTGTCCGGCACTTTAATCCGGCGTTGCCGCCGGGGAAAATCCGCCAGATTCATGGAGAGCCGCCTTTTGAGCGGGAAGTATTCATGACTCTAAATCAGGAAGTCCCGGCATCCCGTCTGATTGCCGGTCTGACCTGGAGCCGGAACGGGGCATGGACAAGCTGGCCGCCGCATCAACATGAACAGGACCTCGAAGAAGTATATTGTTATTTTGACATACCGTCACCACGGTTTGGATTGCATTTGAGTTACACATCCCCGGGTGCCAGACCGGTTCCTCATGTCGTTTCCTCCGGCGATTTTGTTGAAGCGCCGGTCGGGTATCATCCGACGGTCGCGCCTCCTGGCGGATGCAATGCGTATTTCTGGGTGTTGGCTGCTCTCCGTAAATCAAGCAGACGTTATGATCTGGCAATAGAGGATAAGAATTTCAAATGAAAATATTTGACCTGACAGGAAAAACAGCACTGGTAACCGGCGGCAATGGTGGTATCGGATTGGGGATGGCAATAGGATTAGCTGCCGCCGGTGCAAAAGTTGCGATATGCGGAAGGAAAAAAAGAAAAAACGCTAACGCATTGAAAAAAATGCAGGAAATCAATCCAGAATGCAGGGCTTTCGAATTTGATCTGAAAGAAATAAGTGCCATCGCAAAAAGATATATGGAAATCTCACGAGAGATGACCGGGATAGATATTCTTATAAACAATGCCGGCTCTCAATGCCGGGGACGCGCGGAAGATATTGCTTCTGCTGATTTTGACAATTTGCTGAAGATAAACGTAACGGCTCCATTTGTTGTGTCGCAGTGTTTTGCCAGGGAGCGCATCGCGATGAAGCGGGGCGGCTCTATTATCATGACTGCTTCGCTGATGAGTGAAGCTTCACGGCCCGGCACTTCGGCTTATACAACATCAAAAGGCGCCGTTCGACAACTGATAAAAGCCCTGGCTGTGGATTGGGCCGGGAACGGTATCCGGGTTAACGGAATTGGTCCCGGATACATAAAAACAGAGATGACAGAAACACTCTATTTAAACGAAGAATTTGATGCCTGGGTGAAAAAACGCACTCCATTGGGACGGTGGGGAATGCCAACGGATTTTGTTGGAACCGCAATTTTCCTGGCATCAGATGCTGCTTCTTTTATTACAGGACAGATCATCTATATTGATGGTGGTTGGCTGGCAACATTTTAATAAAAGGTGTTAGAGTTATGGTTGAAAACAGTAACAGTAAGAAAAAAATTGAAGTTCAGGCGTTGACTCACTTCTGTCGCGAAGTTTTTGAGAAATGCGGCCTGGATACGGAAAATGCGCAATATTGTGCTGAAGTGCTGGTAGCGGCGGATGTCCGGGGAATTCCCTCACACGGAGTCGGAAGACTGTGGCGATACGTTAACGGACTGCTTGGAAAGCAGATGCGCCCGGATACTAAAGACATTATCGTCCGGGAAAGCAGCACATCGCTGGTAGTTGATGCCGATGGCGGCATGGGGGCTCCGGTCAGCATCAGAACCATGAACGCGATCATTCAAAAAGCGGAAACAACAGGAGCCGCTTTCGGGTGCGTCAAAAATTCCAATCATTTCGGTATAGCGGGTTACTATGCGATGATGGCTTTGGAACATGATATGCTTGGTATTGCCATGACCAATACAGCGGCGCTTGGAGTTCCGACCTTTGGGCGGCAGGTTATGTTCGGTACCAATCCGCTGGCATTTTGCGCTCCGGCCGATAAAGAAAAAGCATTTGTACTGGATATGTCGACGACTACGGTTTCCCGTGGCAAAGTAGAAGTCTATAACCGGGAAGGAAAAATGTTGCCGGAAGGATGGGCAGTTGATAGTTCGGGATTGACAGCCACTGATGCCGGAAAGATTTTGACGGATATGCTTGAAAGACGAGGCGGAGGACTGCTGCCGCTGGGCGGATTCGGAGAAACTTTTGGAGGTTATAAAGGCTACGGATTAGCAGTTATGGTGGATATTTTATGTGCGGTGCTTGCTGGAAGCCAGTTCGGAAGTGATGTTTATGATAAAACAGAGACTTCCGCGCGGGTCAGCCATTTTTTCGGCGCGGTGAAAATATCAGGTTTCCGGAATCCGGCGGATTTCCGCCGGGACTTGGACATTATGCTGGAGCGGCTCCGCTCAACGCCTCCCGCCGAAGGAGAAAACCGGGTTTACTTTGCCGGACAGAAAGAATTTGAATATGAGAAAAAAGTTTATCGCGAAGGTTTGCTGCTGGATCCGGGAACCAGCCGGTCGCTGGAACAGATCGCCCGGAAATTCGCTGTTGAATGGCGGTAAATAAAAGACGCAAGGAGGTTATTATGCGAAGAGCAGTAGTGGCGACACGTCAGGGAATTAAAATTAAAGCAATGCCATCTCCGGAACTTCTTCCTGGTACAGTGAGAATAAAAACAGCGGTTTCATTAATCAGTCCCGGAACCGAAGGGAAAACGGTCAGAGGCGGCGTAAAAGAAGAATTTATAATGGGATATGTTGCCGGCGGCATTGTTACGGAGCTTGGCGAAGGGGTGACTGGGTTTGAGATTGGACAGCGGGTAACCGGCACTAAATGGGGAATGGCATGTCATGCCACCGAAGATGTAATTCCTCAAAACTGTTTGTGTCCCATTCCCGATGCGTTGAGTTTCGAGGCGGCGGTACTGGCCGGTTTAGCTGGTACAGGTTTATACGGGGTCAGACAAGCGCAAATTGAACCTGGACATTACACGGTCATTGCCGGAGGAGGATTGATTGGACAATTTGCAGCTCAATTTGCCCGAATCAATGGCACTCATGTCATGCTTTGGGATAAACTTGATTCCCGCTTGAAAATAGCCATGGAGACCGGAGCAGAAGCAGTGGTGAACGTGGATAAACAGGATGCGGTAGCTGAAACCATGAACTTCGCAAAAGGTCGCGGAATTGAACGGGGCCTATTGGCAATGGGAGGAGATATGACTTCGACTTTCGGAACGCTCCTCAAGTGTTTTGTTATTGCTCCGGACGGGAAACGCATCGGGAGGGTTTCCCTTCCCGGTTTGGGGCCCCTGACCATTCCTGATTCCAATGCGCTCGGCGGTGTTGAAATCTGTCCGGTTGCGGCATGCGGTCTCGGCTACCGGGACCCGCAATGGGAACGGGGCAAGGAATATCCGGGTGGGCATATTATCTGGAATATGAAACGCAATCTGGAGGAAATACTTATCTGGATGGTGAAA
>JBAYCO010000079.1:0-11231 GCA_041668685.1 Victivallaceae bacterium
CAGAAAAAAGGATAAAAATCCTTTTCATCCTTACACCATTCCAGGATGTTATTCAGGCGCTGAACGAAAGGATATTTTTGCCCGGCGCTAAAAAACGTCGCGGGCGGCAGCGACAAAATAACCGCACCTTTTTCCTTCGTACGGTACATTTTTTTCCTGAAATCATTGATTTTTACAAGTTTTTCTTTTATATGTACATGACTGTCAATCATAAGTGATTTCCTCCATTTTCAATTTAATCTTCATATAATCATTTTTCCACCGGCACGACGATACCCCGCATAATGATGTTCTGGCAGAAAACGAATATCAAAAAAGTCGGGATTGCCGCAATTACCAGCGAGGCAAAAATTATTCCCTGCGAACCGTTCTGCTGCAACTGATAAAGCCAGGGCATAAGCGTCCACATCTTCTGATTCTGGCAGATCAGCAGCGCCATCATAAAATTGGAATAAGCCAGCGTGAAAGCGTTAAGTCCGATCACTGCCAGAATAGGTTTAGACAAACTCATGGTAATCTGCCAGAAGATGCGGAATTCACCAGCACCGTCGAGTTCGGCACTTTCATAAAGTTCCTGTGGTAACGAATCAAAAAAACCTTTCAGCAGGAAAATCGAGTAACCATTGGCAATTCCCGGCAGGATAAGCGCGAAAAATGTATTCAGCAGATTGAATTCGCGTAACATCAGGAACACCGGTATCTGGGTAACCATCGGTGGAAAAGCCATGGTCAGCATTAGGAACAGCAAAATCTTATATGCTGAGGGCGGCTTGTAACGGCTCAAGGCGTAAGCCGCCAGCGGATTGATGATCAGCGCTGACAGCACGGCCAGAGAGCAGTAAATCATGGTATTGAGGATTCCCCGGCCATGCAAAACGATATATTCAATAACGCTGATATAATTGCGCTTGACGTATTCCCGTCTTAAAGTACCTGTCTGTTTCTGAAAAACCAAATAATTGAAATCCTGTTGCGGCGGGGAAATGTCCAGCCCGCTCTTGAATTTTGTCTGCAATGCGGTATTAGCTTTGGCAAGGGTTTTATATTTATTTTTCAACCAGTCCCGGAACAGGAAATCAATACTGTAAATATGGATCATGTCAATCGGCAATTGATGCAGTTTCCCGGTATCCGGGTCTTTCCAGCCCTGGATGAACGCGTCCCAATCTGAAAGCGCCATACCGAATAACGGCGGCTCTTTAATGAGAGGAACATCCGAAAATGTTTTATAAGCGGTTCCGTAGTTCTTATTCAAAGATGCAAGCGTCCCATATCTCGCTTTAAGATACGCCTGATATACCGGTTTCGCCGTTTCATCGGCCCTGATCCAATATAGATTCAAGATAAAACGCACAAAAATATTCCAGTCTTTACGTTCAAGGGCACTGCTTTTTCCAGGGAAACGCCGCGTCAGTTTCACCTCATCCCAAGTCATATATTTTGTTCCGTGCGCCTTATTGTAACCTTTGATGTCTTTACCGTACTGTGAAAAAAGATAGGCGGTCAGAAAATAACCTTCCGGACTGGCATAATAACGTTTTTCAACCGGCTGTGCCGCTTTGAATTTACGGAAAACCTCGTCAAACGGATTCATTCCTGGACGATTGCGTCGATGCAGATAGCTTTCCGGCAACACGTAAAACGAGTTCCAGTTCACGAAGTCAGTTCCCAACTCGCGATTCATGCGCCCGAGATCACCAGAGTATTTATCATAAAGCGATGCTTTGAATTCCCTGAGTGTTAAAGGCAATGTTTTTTTAGAAATCGGCGCGCGTAAATAAGCCAGCGTATAGAAGTAAAACGGGAAATTGTTTTCCTGCAGAAAACAACGCCATTCGTCAGTTAATTTATAGTTAATGGATACCGGAACATCCAGAGTACGAAAAGAACTGACTCCAATACTGTAGGTGCTTTGCATATCTTTCAAGGACTCGTTGAAAAACGCTTCCGAATCTTTCCGGTACAAAGCTTGATTGCTGGTCAGAAACCGCGGGATAATTTCCGCTTCCGGCGTATCCACCGCACTTTTTGTTGTCCCGGCAACCATCAGCATGAAAGGATAGACCATGGTCAACGCGCCGACAATAATAATTACATAAATGCTGCCCAGAAGCAACCTGACTTTCCATGATTTCCTTCCTATTTCAGATATTATAGACATTGTTGTTGTGACTCCTATTTGCCGCCGCCGGCTTTGAATTCGACTTTAGAAAGCATCCTGAGCTGGTGGACGGTAAAACCGATCAGAATGAAACCGAGCATCCAGGCCATTGCGGTGGCGGGACCGAATTTCAGATACGTGAAGGCCTTATACCAGATATGCAGCCCGGCGGTTTCGGTACCGGCTCCCCCGCCGGTCATGACCAGGATATTGCCGGTGGCGCTGTACCAGGAACCGATGAACGCTCCCACAAAATTTATAATGATCAGAAACTTCAGGTGTGGAAATACCACGAAGAGCAGTTTGTCGATGAACGTGGCGCCATCGATGTCGGCGGCTTCATAGTAATCGTTAGGAATACCTTTGAGCGCCGCCAGATAAATCAGGCAGCCGGGACCCATGCCAGCCCAGACCATCGGAATTACGCAGGCGAGCATTGAAGTGTCCGGATCGCTGAGCCAGCGGAAAGGTTCTGGACGGGTTTGCAGGAACCGGCCGGGTAATGCGGACAAGGCAGACAGGAAATTTTCTCCGTTCGGGAAAAGAATTCCCATTGCGGGGGCGCAACAGGCCAGAAAGACAATAACTCCAGCCGCAATGAAAAGCCCGGTACCCCAGTAAAAACCGTAAAATCGCAGGCGGTTGGCAAATAGGATAGCTATAGTGCCTAGCAACAAGCCGATCAGGACGAATCCTCCAGCCGGAATTTTAAGTAAAATAGCATTGAGCATACCGTTTTCCGACGGATCGAAGAATTGTTTCCATAACAGTACCGTAACCAGTCCGGTCACCACCGCCGGCAGGTAATAAACCGTACGGAAAAAAATTTTGCCTTTGGGGATTTCCTGGAGGAATACGGCCAGGATTACCGGCGGCAGAAAAGTCAGTGCCATGACCAGAAAACTGTAACGCAGTGCATTCCAAACCGAAGCCCACCAATAAGTATCAAAAAGCAAATCACCGAAATTATCAATGCCGACCCAGGCTGATTCGCCCAGTAGCCGGTAATCGAAAAACGCCATCCCCGAACCCCGGATGAGCGGAATATATTGCCAGACTAAAATCAGAAGAAGCGCCGGGAGTAATAGTAAATAAGCCCATTTATATTTTTCGAAAGCCCATTTCGCCCGCTGCTTTCCGGCTTCCGGCGGCGGGGAAAAAATTTTGAATATCTTCCGGAAAACAAAGCCGAACGCCACGGCAATCGCCGCCAGTGCAATCCAGGCAGTTATTCGTCGCTTCAGACGTTCTTTTGGAGTTACTATTCCGATCATCTCTTCGTTCGCTTTGGCACAAGCCTCTTTAAGGATATTTTGCAGTACTTTCAAACGCTCAACTTTATCTTCGGGAAGTTCTTCGTTAAGGGCAAGCTGTTCTGCCTCCTGGATCGGAAAGGTCATCTTATCATAGGCGTAATTGCTGTTTTTACCGTAAGGTTCCGGACGGCTGGTTTTGATCGAGATGTCAAACGTGTCAGACCAGCCTTTCGGCGCCAGCCGTTCAAGGTCGGCATAACCGAACATCCGCAGATATTTCGGATTGATGAAATTTCCCAGCCCACCTTCAACCATGATTTTCGTTTTAATCCGCATGGCTTCCTCGGAATCGTAGAAAAACATATATTCCCAAGCCGCATCCCGTACGGCCGGTTCCTTTATCTGTGAAAACAAACCCATCATTCGGCTGTTGAGTTCACCTCCGCGTTTGCCGGTCGGGCCGAGCGGTACCGGACACATCCCGGTCACATCCGGATTAATAGTTGAAAAAAGCCTTTCGTCAATGTAGGCAAACATCATCCCGATTTCTCCGCGATTCCATTTTACGCCTGACTCGGAGGAGTCTAAAGAAACATATCCCCGGCGAATATTACCGTCGTCGATCCATTTTTCTGTTTTTAAGCGAAGATAAAAGTCCAGCGCTTCTGCGGCTTCCGGACTGTCGAAAACACAGCGCCATTTGTCTGTAACCGGGTTATAGCTCATAGCCTCCCCACCAGCCGACCAAAGGAAAGTAATCCAACTCCATGATTCATGTTTTCCTAAAAATAAATACAACCCATACAGACCTTTCGCCGGATCAGTTATCTTTTTGCAAGCCGTCAACATGTCATTCCAAGTCCAGTTTTTGTCAGGATACTTGAGCCCATTTTCATCGAAAAGGTCTTTGCGGTAAAGAAGCACTTTCCCGACAGTGCCGCCGTACGGCATAGCCCAAATATGTTCTTTGCTGCCTCCACCTTTCCGTTTGATAACCGGCCAGAGTTTCTTATGGACACGGAAGTCGATTTGTTCTTTTGACATTTCCTTGAAGTATTTATCCAGCGGATAAAGAAAACTGTTACGGATATAATTGTCCGATTTGCGGAAATTTATGTAAAGAATATCCGGGGCCATTCCGCCTGCTATCGCTAAAAGATCGGTTTCCACGCCTTCAACCTGAATCCCGGAAAACTGTTCTAGCTGGATTTCCACATTATCCCAGTTATAATTTCCGTATTTTGCGGGATCCGCTTTATATCTGGCGCGGTATTTCTTAGCGAATATTTTAGGAAATTCCTCGATAAATGCTTTTACCGCCGCACATTCAGCACGAGTATAGGCATCCGTTCGCGTAGGATCGGGTAATTGAAATACTTTCACATGGATTATAGTCTTACCATTTATTTCTTCAATGTGACCAGCAAATGCGGAACAAAATATAAAAAACAAACCGATAAAACATAATATATAACTTCTTAAAAATTTCATCTGTAATCCTTGAATCCTTAAATTGCTTCCCTTGAAAAATTTTGCGTTTTGTTAATCAACTGATTTTGCCATTTACTTGATGACACCCTCCTGATATCGGTTAATTTTTTCTATAAAAATGATTGGCATAACTCTTTTACTGTTAATTTCTTTTATGGTTTCTACCCACGTAAACGGTAACCCTTGCCACCCGCATATCCGTAGCCCATGTTCTGATCCCAATATTTTTAAAGATTCATTATCTCAAGCTTCCAGAATAATCTTCCCGTTAAGCCAATAAATAATATGACCTTGCGATATTCCAGACTGTACCACTGAACCAGCTCAACGGAGTTTTACCGCTGCTTGCCTGGCGCGGCAGCGAGTACCAGACCAGGAACGAAAACACACCCATCCCGATGTATATCAGCACCCATTTCCAAGCCGTATTCATGATTTAAACCTCTTTTTGAAATTCAAAATTCATTTCTTTGACATCGTGAAGCTCCCTTACAAAAGCCCAATTCGCCGTCCCGGTTTTTTCCGTTTTCAATTCTTTCATTCCGGAGGCGGACTCGATCTTTACGCTTTTCACGTCAAGTCCGAACGGACCGAGCCGGACGGACAATTTCGGGATTTTCCGGTCTGATTTGAGCTTGAATTCACCCTTGCCGCGCTTCAGCGAATAGCGCATATCGATCTGGGCGGTTCCGGATCCAACTCCCAGTACCAGCGGATGTTCCGTCACCGCAACCGTGTCGACAAAGTCGGGAAGCCTGGGCATGATCTTTATATCGGCGCTGTTCCAGTCGTCTATACCTTTGATCAGCCGGACCATTTTCAGCAGCGCCGTCACGTGAATAACGTTCGCGGGAATCCCGAAGGTCTTCCAGAATTTGCCGGATTCGTGAACGCCGCGGCGCATGTGCACCACATACGGCGAGGTTTCGAGGATGACTTTGCCGTTGTCGTCCAGACACCCCCGCGGCCGGAAATAAATGTGTTCGACCGCGTCTTTCACATAATTCGAATAATCTTTCACCTCATCCGCCATCAGTGCCCCGAGCGCCGAATAGATCGTGCCGTAGCCAACCTCGCGGACGCAGTGACAGTATTCGGGAAAGCGGCGCCGGTGTTCCCGGTAGGAATTGAGGGATATCTCCAGAAGGTCCCGGTCCATGCCGTCAAGACTGTAGGAAAAACCGTCAGCCCACAGGTAAAGTGGGCTTAGCCGGCTCGACAGATATAAACTTTCCCGCAATGAATCCATGCTGATGCGCCAAATCGGTCCGGACGGACTATCCTTTACCAGGTGTTTCAACATCGCTTTTTTCAGCCGGGCCGCATATTCCCGCCAGCGGCGTTCTTGTTTGTGTTCTCCGTAAAATCCAGCGATTTCGATCCCTTTGAGCAAGGCGTAATATGCAAAAATATTGGCGCAGGCGCAATCATAACGGAAAGGAGGCATTTTTCCCTTGCCGAGCTTTGCCAGCGCAGATTTCACTTCGTACAGGATCATGTTGTTTTCCCCGGCATATTCCCCGCCTTCGGGAATGATATCTTCCGGCTGGGACGAGTCCAACGAATTATCCAGCAGCCAGCAGTCCCATTCCAGCGCGTCAGCGAAAGTTTTAAAGAAATCCTTATACCATAAATTCCGGTCGGCATACTGATGCCACAGAGCGGCATAGGAGAGCAGCAGCCAGTTGTGGCCGTTGCTTTCCAATAAGCCGCTGAATTTTTTCCCGGCCGGAGTCTCAAAAGTAAAAAAGTCTCTGTTCTGAGCTATAAAGCGGTTTTCAAGCCAGTGCGGAGGCGTGGCTAGATAAAGGTGCTCGCCTGCGTTCTTGGCGCTGTTAATACAGCCTTCGACTATGCCCAGCCTGGCGACTTCCATTTGCGTGGAACCACGGTCACGCGGATAATTATACTCGAAACCGTGGCTGGCCGGAAAACTCTCTTCCTTTTTTCCCCAAGTACCGATCGCATCGTAGGCTCCCGGCAGGCCGGCAAAAAATCGGTGCCCGACCGAAAACGAGCCGTCCGGCAGAAGGAGTTTTTTTGCCGCGAAAACATTCTGGTAATATTCATTGGTCAGCATGGTTGCCAACGGTGTGCCGGAAAAATCGACCCGCGGTTCCCGGTGATCATCCGGAACCGTTATTGTCGCTTTTTTACCCGGCAACGAATCTTTAAAGGTATAGACTTCCCGTTTAAGCTGTTCGAGATTATCGGAATACCGTCTTTCGGCAAAAAATCCGCCGTTCGCTCCTGAAATCCGGGAATATTCATGGCGGAAAAGCATCGGAAGCGGCGAGATGAATTCATTTTCCTCACTGCTGGTAAAAGTTATTCCCGAAATCACCGGATATCCGGTTCTCAAACCGGTCGACTTGACCGCAATGCTTTTAATCCTGGTTTGTTTGGGCTGATAAGCAAAATAGAAACTGCTGTCCCCGAGGCTTGGAACTGCCGGCCGGAGCAGGAGGGTATCCTGTAAAATCCGATGGGAACGCTCATTACTGGCAAACGGTTCCTGGAACCGGGAAAACCACGGCACATCCCACCAGATGGTAACCCCGTAAATGAGCGGGATATTTTCCCGGCCGCGATCGGCATAGTTTATAATTATATCCCCGATATGATCGCCGATGAATTGTTCGAACCGATGTTCCACTGGCTTGGTCATAAACATGGCAGTGCCGAAATCATAACTGGAAATACAGCCTAGGAAAAATATCTTTTCCGCTTTTATTCCAACCGGATATTCCTGATAATGGCCGAGGCATTTTTCCGGCAACTTCACAAACGGGGCGCCAGGGGTTTCGATGACCGTTTTATCAGGTGATTTAAAAAACGGGCACCCGGCCACCGGGGAATAATCACTGTAATCCATGCCGTCGCATAAATTGAGCACTTTGAATTTATTGTTTCCGGCCGGCAGTTCGGGATATTTGCGGTCATACTGGATATGGATCGAGAGCACCGCATAATAAAAAGCTCCCTGATCTTCCGGCAGTTCCAGGATACAGCTGTTTTTCCCCTTGCGGAGTGGCCGGAACCTTTCAAACGGCGTTATTTCGCCGGGCTTGAAAACCGTCCGGGTACCATTGACGGCAGCGGGAATGGAAACAGGTTGCGTTTCTCCGCATAGCGAGACGGACAAACCGTAGAAAAAACCGTCTTCATCCGGGAGCGTAAACTCGAAGTTCGCCCAGTTTTTTCCCGGACGTTTAAATACCAGGGAATCCCGGTTGGGCAACACCGCCATCCGGTGGCAGACGTCATACTCATTGAAATGTATCATGTTTGTTACCTTGAATCGTTGAAATTTCTAATAATCCTTTTTTACTTGTTTTATGCTCCTGTAAGCAAATAATCTTCCCGCTGCCGGAAATATTCCACAGTTTGCCGGACAAGCCGGTCCAGCGCGGCGGCGTCCGGTTTTCCGTGCATGGCGGGATACGGATCGCCGCCCGGGCCGAGGGGTTCGGGCGTCACATAACAGCCCGGACGATTGAAGCCGATGACATAGAGCGCCATGATGATCGTGTCCAGATCCATCGAACCGTCCCCAAGGGCACAGCGGTTGCTGTCCGCCATATGCAGATTCAGCAGTTGTTCGCCGGCCGTGGCCAGGGCCGCACCGATATGCGCTTCTTCGCTCTGCATGTGATAGGCGTCGCCGTTGATATGCCGAATGCCCGGGTGAGCCACCGCTTCAATGTAGGCCTGCGCCTCGGCAATGGTGTGGCAGAAACTCACTTCCGCGGAACGGATCGGTTCGATCGCCGCTTTCACATCGGCCGCCAGGAAGCGGTCGCCGAGCGTTCTCAGCGCGGCGGCGGAACGTTCGAATTCCGACGCGTCATAAGCTAATGGCCGGCCCACCGCACCGGGAACGATCAGCACGTAACCGGCGTCGAGCGCCGCCGCGAAATCGATGGTGCGTTTCAGGTAATCGATGGCCTGCTGCCTCACAAAACCGCTGGGACTGGAAAGATCGTTTTCGCGCGAAAACATCCCGCAAATCCCCCCGGCCGCAATCCCGGCGTCAGCTAATATCTTCTTGGTTTCGGACTCTTTATAGCCGATATCGGCGCCGTAATGATTACCGTGCAGTTCAATGAATTTCACCCCATTGGCCGCCAGCCGCCGGGCGGAAACCGCAAGCGGTTCCAGACCGAACCCCCAGTTGCTCCAGGAAAGATTCAATCTCGCCGTCAGCCGTTCCGGGCTGTTTTTTTTCAGCTTTTCGAACGCCGTCCTGATTTTGTCGTTTTCGTATTCAAAGTGTTGTTTCATGATCAGGTTCCTTTTCTCTGCCGGGCATTTCCGGATGGTTGGGGCCGAAGTGTTTCAGGATCACCAGCGGTTCCCGGCTGCCGGCGTTAATTATGCTTACCCCCTGCCGGGCGGCGGACTCGCTGACGAAAAATTCATCGGCGCTCATTTGACCGTAACGCAGCAGGGTCGGAACGGCGGCCTCATGCACCCCGATACGCCCGTAGCCCTGAACCACGACGCAGCCGTGTGCCACCGCTTCCGTCACGGTTACTTCTTTTCCGGGCAGAACCGTCAATTCCTTCGCCCCGATGTAGGGATTACCGTAAACGATCCATTTTTCCTGGAACGCCGGATCAGATTGCGGCAACGGCAGCGGAGGACGGAAATAATGCCGCCGGTAATCCGGATCGGTGTTTTTTTCCCAGTCCATCAGCCCCAGGATATAATCGACGTTCCGCTGCTTCTCCGGGGGGCAGTTTTCCACCAGGAAATCATAGGGGTAGACTTCGCCCGCCGTGACGTTTTCGTAAACGGAATTCACGTCGCTGTTCCATTGCGGTTCGTAAGTGAGGCAGGAACCCGGCGCATGCACCACGCCGGGCGGCGTATACCAGCCGGTGCCGAGTTCGATCCGGTATGCCCGGGATAATTCGGTGATCCGGTTGTCGGCACTTTCATACTGCAGCAGCCGGCGCTTTACCTCTTCCCGGCTAACCATCGGATCAAACCCGAAATACGTGGCCGGAAACTGCCCGGGATAGTTATTGTATTGCGACGGAAAATAATAACATTCGGGTTTGCCGATACGCCCCACTTTCTGCGCCGCCTCATCACTCAGGTGCAGATGATGAAAGAGCGGAGTTTCATAATCGAAAAATTTTGAATACATCGGCCAGGCGCCGTACTGCCGCATCAGATCTTCCCCGATCAGCTCCGCACCAAGTTGTTCCACCGCCGCGCGCAAAGTGAATTTTTCCTCCATCCGGTCGCCGCGGGGCAAAATGTAACTCAAGCCTTCATCCGGCGGGGCGAGCGGGCCGTTCATCGCCGGAATGACCGAAGAAAACCAGCGTTCCTTAATGGCTCCCCGGGCAGTGCCGAGCGCGAAATAATCGTCGGGATGCAGCCGCAGCCGGTGTCCCGGCAGCCCGAAACGGCGGGGCACGAAAACCGGGATCAGCCGGAAAATTCCATGCCCGTATTCAAAAGTTTTCCGTATCATATTACAACTCCTTTATAATTAATGGTTAAGTCTGTTTTTTTACCGGTTTTGTCCGTAATAAGCGTTGGCGCCGTGCTTGCGTTCATAATGTTTCCGAAGCAAAGAGTTTTTAATTCTTTTTACCGAGCCGTCAAGCTGCCGGGTGAACAGCGCCATTTTGCAGATTTCCTCCAGCACCCTGGAATTATAAACCGCCTTCGCCGCGTTCGCGCTCCACGTAAAAGGGCCGTGAGCGGCGACAAGTACCATCCCCACTTTAGCGGGATCAAGTTGGCCGCGTTCGAACCTTTCGACGATCTGCCGCCCGGTTTCCCGCTCATAATCACCGTTGATCTTTTCATCGCTCATGACTTCGGTACAGGGCACGTCGCAGGCCAGATGGTCGGCGTGCGTCGTCCCGTAAACCGGAACGTCTTTCCCGGTCTGCGCCCAGCTCGCGGCATAGGCCGAATGGGTATGCGCGATCCCTCCCGCAAACTCAAAACTCCGGTAGAGAACGGCATGGGTCGCGGCGTCTGACGAAGGACGCAGTTTGCCCTCAACCGTTTGCCCGTCCACATCCATGACCACCAGGTCCCGCCAGTTCAGTTCGTCATACGGCACGCCGCTCGGCTTGATGGCGAACACCCCACTCCGCCGGTCAATCGCGCTGACGTTGCCGAAGGTATAGATTACCAGCCCGAGCTCCGGAAGCTGCATATTCGCCTCATAGGCTTCCTGTTTCAATGACTTGTATTTATCCATTTGCGATCTCCCGCTCCACCAGTTCGGCGTAACGGCAGTATTTCCGGTAATGCTTAGCGTATTTAGCCGTATTAGCGGGAACCGGCCGGTA